>JACDGF010000104.1 GCA_013815405.1 Caulobacteraceae bacterium
ACCGTGGCCCGGGCGCCGGCGGGCGCGAAATCGGGGTGTTCGGCGAGGAAGGAGATCACGCCGGCCCCCACGGGGCCCAGGCCGGCGACACCGATCCGCCATTCGTCCCTGATCACGCCGGGGTTTCCGCGGGATCGAGAAACCGCTTCACATTGCGCGCCGCCTGGCGGATGCGGTGCTCGTTCTCCACCAGCCCGATGCGCACGAAGCCCTCCCCGCATTCGCCGAACGCGACGCCCGGAGAGACGGCCACGCTCGCCTGCTCGATCAGGCGTTTGGCGAACAGCATGGAGCCCCCCGCGCGATGCGCCTCCGGCAACGGCGCCCAGGCGAACATGGAAGCGGGCGGAGCGGGGATGTCCCAGCCGGCGCGCGCCATGGCCGAGATCAGGACGTCACGGCGCGAGCGGTAGGTCTCGCGGATCTCGGCGACGCAGGCCTGGGGCCCGTTGAGAGCCGCCGCCGCGGCGACCTGGATCGGAGTGAAGGCGCCATAGTCGAGATAGGACTTCACCCGCGCCAGGGCCGCGCACATCCTCGCATTGCCCACCACCATGCCGACGCGCCAGCCTGCCATGGCGTAGGTCTTGGACAGGGAGTTGACCTCGACGGCGACCTCCCGCGCCCCGTCCACCTCGAGAATCGAGGGAGGCGGATCGTCCTCGAAATAGATCTCGGAATAGGCGATGTCTGAGAGAACCAGGAGTCCATGTTTCCTGGCCAGGGCCACGACATCCTTATAGAAATCGAGGCCGACCCACCGCGCGGTCGGGTTCGAGGGGTAGCTGACGACCACGACCTTGGCCGCGGGTCCCGGCTCGCGCGCCGCGCGGCTGATCCCCGCCAGATAGTCCTCTGGCGTCAGAGCCGGGACATGGCGGATCACCCCGCCGGCCATGATGAATCCATAGGCGTGGATCGGATAGGCGGGGTTGGGGCAGACGATCACGTCTCCGGGCCCGGTGACGGCCTGGGCGAGATTGGCGAAACCTTCCTTTGAGCCCAGGGTCGCGATCACCTCGGTCTCCGGATCGAGCACGACGCCGAACCGGCGGGCGTAGTAGGCGGCCATGGCCCGCCGCAGGCCCGCGATCCCCTTGGACATCGAATAGCGCCCCGACTTGGGATCGCGGGCGGCCTCGACCAGCTTGTCGACGATATGCCGGGGCGTGGGCATGTCCGGATTGCCCATGCCGAAGTCGATGATGTCGGCCCCTTCCCGGCGCAGCCGGGCCTTGAGGCGATTGACTTCCTCGAAGACGTAGGGCGGCAGGCGCGCGATACGGTGGAATTCAGCCGTCATGGGCGACGGTGGAGGGTCGGTCACGCGCCCTAATGGGGCCGCGCGGGCGGCGTGGCGCGCGCCCTGGACGCCTTGACGAATGCGGCGGTGTCGGACTGGCTGGGCGTGGTGATCGGCGGCGGGGGCGCGGCGTCCGCCCGCGCGCCGGCCGCGAAGGCCTCGGTCCCGGCCACTGAAAAGGTGTCGGGCGCGGTCGATCGGACCAGCCGGGCCCCGGCCATGCGCGTGGCCACGACCTCGGCCTTGAACGCCGCGGCCCCGCGCACGTCCGTCGGGGCCGATGGAATCGAGCAGAAGGTCGGATAATCGCTTAGCCGCGACGCCGAATCCGGCGACGGGCCCCGGGCGTCGGCGGCGCACGAATCCGCCGCCGCCGCGATCACGGGGGCGACCAGGGCCGCAAGGCCGAACCCGAGCCTGATGACGCTCGTCATTGAAAAATAGCGCGCGAGGGGTTTCATCGGCTATGGGACCATAGGCCAAGGCGCCGTCGAGCGGAAGGGCGCGTGGCGGCTTGGCGCGGAGGGACGAATGACCAAGGCCAAGACGCCCCGAAAGGCGAGGTCGGCGCGGCGCAAAAGCCCCTCCGATGACAAGACGAAGATCCGTGCGAACCGTGCGCCGGCGGCTTCGGAAAAGAGGGCCCCAGACGATGGCCGCCGCGAAACGCCCGCGCCGGCGGACGCGTCGGCGCGAGTCGCATTCAACTTCCTGGCTGCCGATCAGCGCGACGCCCTCGAGCGGCTGTCGCTCAATCTCGCCCGCGCGGCGATGACCGCCCAGGGCGCGATCGCCGAGGCGGCCCTGCGTCAGGCCGACCGCCCAGCGGCTCTGAGCACCGACCCGTTTCATGTCGGGCCGGCCCTGGGCGAGGTCATGGGGCGTCTGGCCGGTCAGCCCGATCGTGTGATGCGCGCCCAGGCCGATCTCTACGGCCGCTACATGGACCTTTGGCGCGCCGCGGCGCGGGGGGCGGCGGGAGAGGCGCGCTTGCCGGTCGCGACCCCGGCCAAGGGCGACAAGCGCTTCACCGATCCCGACTGGAGCGACAATCCGGTCTTCGACATTATCAAGCAATCCTATCTGATCACCTCCGCCTGGCTGAACGATCTGGTCGGCGGGGTCGAAGGGGTCGAACCGCTGACCAAACGCCGGGTGGAATTCTTCACCCGCATGCTCACCGACGCCTTTTCGCCGTCCAATTTCCTGCTTTCAAACCCCGCCGCCCTTCGCGAGGCCCTGCAAAGCGGCGGCGAGAGCCTGGCGCGGGGCATGGAGAATTTCGCCGCCGATCTCGAACGCGGCGGCGGTACGCTCTCGATCAGTCAGACGGACCTCGCCCAGTTCAAGGTCGGCGAGAACGTCGCCACGGCGCCCGGCAAGGTGATCTTCCAGAACGACCTGATCCAGATCCTGCAGTTCGCGCCAGCCACCAAGGCGGTGGCCGAGGTTCCCCTGTTGATCTTCCCGCCGTGGATCAACAAGTTCTACATCCTCGACCTTCGGCCCGAAAATTCGATGATCCGTTGGCTGACGGCCCAGGGTTTCAGCGTGTTCGTGACCTCGTGGGTCAATCCGGACGTCGAACTCGCCGCCAAGACCTTCGAGGATTATCTCGACCAAGGCATCTACGCCGCCATCGAGGCGGTGACGCGGCAGGCGGGCGTGAAGACCGTCAACACGGTCGGCTACTGCATCGGCGGCACCCTGCTTTCCTGCGCCCTGGCCCACATGGCCGCGCGAAGAGACAAACGGGTGGCGTCGGCCACCTTCTTCGCCGCCCAGCAGGATTTCTCAGAAGCCGGCGACCTCCTGATCTTCGCCAACGACGACTGGCTCAAGGATCTCGAGGCGCGGATGGATGCCGGCGGCGGGGTCCTGGCCGGCCAGACGATGGCCGACACCTTCAACGCCCTGCGCGGCAACGATCTTATCTGGTCGTTCTTCGTCAGCAACTATCTGATGGGCAAGGAGCCCAGGCCCTTCGACCTGCTGTTCTGGAATTCGGACCAGACGCGGATGCCCAAGACCCTGCACCTGTTCTACCTGCGCAAGTTCTATGGCGAAAACGCCCTGGCCAAGGGGGAATTGGAACTGGCCGGCGAGCGCCTGGACCTCGGCAAGGTCAAGACGCCGATCTACGTCCAGTCTTCAAAGGAGGACCACATCGCTCCCGCCCGCTCGGTCTACAAGGGCGCCAGGCTGTTCGGCGGGCCGGTGACCTTCACCCTGGCCGGGTCAGGCCACATCGCCGGCGTGATCAACGCCCCCGCGGCCGCGAAATATCAGCATTGGACCAACGACGCCCTCCCCGCCAGCCTGGAGGAATGGATGGCCGGCGCGGTGGAACACCCCGGCTCCTGGTGGCCACACTGGGCCAAGTGGCTCAAGGCCAGGTCGGGCGCAGAGGTTCCCGCAAGGGATCCGGCGAAGGGCCCGTTGAAGCCGATCGGGGACGCGCCCGGGAGCTTCGTGAAGGTCCGATCGTAGGCAGCTCGCCTTTCGCTGCCCAGGTCGCGCTCTTTCACACCTCTCCCTTCGCAGCGAGAGGTGTCCAGAGGGCCTCGCTGGAGACCTGTGAATCCGGTAGCCCATGAACGGGGAAGGAAGCGCGCGTCAGCCGGGCGCGAACTTCAGCGCCACACCGTTGTTGCAGTAGCGCAGGCCGGTGGGCTTGGGGCCGTCCTCGAAGATGTGGCCCTGGTGGCTCAGACACCGGGCGCAGTGGTACTCGGTGCGCGGAAAGCCGATCTCGAAGTCGCGCTTCCTGGCGACCGAGCCGGCGCTGGCGGTGTAGAAACTGGGCCAGCCCGTGCCCGAATCGAACTTCCATTGCGATTTGAACAGCGGCAGGGCGCAGCCGAGGCAGGTGAAGATCCCGGTCCGGTGCTCGTTGTTCAGCGGGCTGGTGAAGGGCGTCTCGGTGTCGGCGTGGCGCAGTACGCGATAAGACTCGGCGGGAAGGCGTCCCTTCCAGTCCGCGTCGGTCAGGTTGCGCCAGGGGGAGGCGGCGTAGGGATCGACGGCGGCCAGGGAGGCCGCGGCCGGGGCGCAACCGGCCAGGGACGCCGCGCCCAGGAGCACGCGCCTGCGGGGAAGAGTCATTTCAAGTGGAGGCATGCGACCTATACGACCCCAAAGACCTTCCGGTTACCGAAATCAGACCTCAACTGTTCGTGAACCCATCGCGTCACCGCTTGGAGAACTGGAAGCTCCGCCGGGCCTTGGCCTTGCCGTACTTCTTGCGCTCGACCACCCGGCTGTCGCGGGTCAAAAAGCCGTGCGGCTTGAGCACCGCGCGCAGCCCTGGCTCGTAACAGGTCAGGGCCTTCGAGATCCCGTGGCGCACCGCCCCGGCCTGGCCCGAAAGGCCCGAGCCCTCCACCGTGGCGACGACGTCGAACTGGCCCAGGCGATCGGCCACCTGCAGCGGCTGGGCGATCATCATCCGAAGGACCGGACGGGCGAAATAGGTTTCCTGGTCGCGGCCGTTGATCGTGACGATCCCCCGGCCGGGCTTGATCCACACCCTGGCCACGGCGTTCTTGCGCTTGCCGGTGGCGTAGGCGCGGCCGTCTTTGTCGATCTGGGGCTCGCGCGGGGCCGGGTCGGGCGCCGGATTGGAGGAGAGGCTTTGCAGGGCCTCGAGGCCGTGGGTCTCGGTCATCCTGGTTATTGGCTCCGGGTGTTCTTGGCGTTCATCGCCGCGAAGTCGACGGCGGCGGGGCTCTGGGCCTCATGGGGGTGTTCGGCGGTGTTGTAGATCTTCAGGTGGGTCATCTGCTTGCGGGCCAGGGGGCTTTCCTTGGGGAGCATGCGCTCGACCGCCTTTTGCAGGATGCGTTCGGGAAAACGGCCGCCCAGGATCTTGCCGGCGGTCCTCTGTTTGATGCCGCCCGGATGGCCGGTGTGCCAATAGTAGGTCTTCTGATCGAGTTTGCGGCCGGTGAATTTCACCTTGTCGGCGTTGATGACCACCACGTGGTCGCCGCAGTCGACATGGGGCGTGTAGTCCGCCCGGTGCTTGCCGCGAAGCCGCATGGCGATGAACGATGCCAGCCGGCCGACCACCGCATCCTTGGCGTCGATGACGATCCACGGTTTGGCGACGTCGGCGGCCTTGAGATAGGTCGTGGTCTTGGTGGTCATGCCTAAGTCCTCGAGCGCGCCGACGAAACTGTCGCGCCACCATCAATGGAGTGGCCTCGGGTACAGGGCGCCCCCTGCCCTGTCAAGCCAACTTCTTGTCGCGATAGGGCGACAAAGCTCGCAAAATCAATCGCTTCATTATAGCGGTAGCATGATACCACATCAGATGCGCCGCGAGCGCCACGCCAAGGCGGTCGCGCAGGCCAGGAGCAACGCCGCGTTCGCCTGGTGCGCGAGGGCCAGCGGTAAAGGCGCGCCGGCGACCAGGGTCGTCACGCCGATCGCCACCTGGAGGAACAGGACCGCGACCACCGCGAACCACAGTCGGCGGATCGCCGGCGAGAGGGTGGGCGCCCGGGCCGCGGCCAGCGCCAGCGCCGTCCCCGCCGCCGCCAGGCCATAGGCCAGCAGCCGGTGGTTGAACTGCACGGCGGCCAGCCCGTGGGCCAACGTGGCCCAGAAGGACCCTTGCCAATAGTCGGCGGGGAAGAGCCGGCCCGCCATCAGCGGCCAATCGTTGTCGATCAACCCGGCCCGGTTTCCCGCCACCAGGGCGCCGATCAGGCACTGCGTGAAGACGCCGATGGCGAACCCCGCCGCCGCCAGTGTCCAGCCGTCCCGACGCCGAGGCGCCGCGACCCCCCTCCCCGCCCAGGACTCCAGCCCCACCCAGATCAGGCCGCAAAAGAGCAGGAGGCCGAGGCCAAGGTGGGTCGCCAGGCGCTCGGGCGCCACGGCGACGCGGTTCTCCAGGCCGCTCTGGACCATCCACCAGCCGATGGCGCCCTGCACAACCCCCAGGCCCAGCAACGCGCCGCATCGCCAGACCAGGCGCCGCGACAGCCGCCGCGTCGCCAGGAAAATGATGTAGGGAACCGCGAAAGCCACGCCGACCAGGCGGCCGAGCAACCGATGGGCCCACTCCCACCAGAAGATGAACTTGAACTCCCCAAGGCTCATGCCGTGGTTGACCACGCGGTATTGCGGCGTGGCGCGATAGCGGGCGAAGTCCCGCGCCCAGGCCTCGCCCGTCATCGGCGGGAGAGCGCCGGCGACCGGCTTCCACTGGGTGATCGACAGCCCGGATCCGGTCAGGCGCGTCGCCCCGCCCACCACCACCATGGCCAGCACCAGCAAAGCGACCGCGAACAGCCAGGCGGCCACGCCGCGCGAGCGGCCGTCGTTCGAAAGCGGGTTCATGGCGGCGTTGAAACTCTTTGACACTGCCGTCCGGGCCGCTGCGCCCGCGACCAAAGTCCCCTGCTCGCGCCAAAACCCAAGGCGGAAATGGTCGGAGCGACAGGATTCGAACCTGCGACCCCTTGACCCCCAGTCAAGTGCGCTACCAGGCTGCGCCACGCTCCGATGCAGGAAGGATCGCCCTTATAGGGATGGCGCCGGGGCCGGGCAATCTCCAATCGGGCCTGAGGTCAGCGGCTGGGGAGCAGGCGGTCCAGGCGCGCCTTGGCCGCTTCGAGGGCCGCCAGCGACGCCCTCAGGCGCCGAACACAATCCCCGTCCATGGCCGGCCCCGGAATCGCTTCGACAGCATGGGCGTCTCTCGGGCTCCCGGCGGCGAGATGGTTGACGCCCTTTTCCCGGTGCAGGGTTTGGACGCCTTTGATGCTGTAACCCTCCTGGTGCAGCAGGCGGCGGACCGTGGCCAGGATGGCGATGTCCCGCGGGCGATAGAACCGGCGACCGCCCGCCCGCTTCAGCGGGCGGATGAAGGAGAAGCGGCTCTCCCAGAACCGCAGCACATGCTGGGCGACGCCAAGTTCCAAGGAGGCCTCCGAGATGGTGCGGAACGCCTCGGGGCCCTTGGCCATGGGCGGGCGTGCCCTATTTGGCC
>JACDGF010000105.1 GCA_013815405.1 Caulobacteraceae bacterium
GGGCGGCGATGGGGGCCGCCAGCCGCCGCGCGAACCACCAGGCCAGGGGCGAGACGGCCAGGGCGGCGATGGCGAACACCAGCAGCAGCCGCTGCTGCCACGGGTCGATGCCGAAGGCGGCCTTGGGCCGGACCACCAGCCAGCGGCCGTCCGGCCGCCGCACGCCCAGTTCGAACCCTCCGAAGAGCAGGGGCTCCTCGGGCGCCGCCACGCCGCCGCCGGAAAGCCGGGCGGGGGCGGTGAAGCCGATGAACCGCACACCGCTTCGGGCGACGACGATCCGCGCCGGCGCCACGCCCAGCGCCCGCGCCACCGCGCCGCGGAACGCGAGGCGGCGGTAGCTCTCGACTGCGGGAGACGGTGGGTCGGACTCGAGCCTAACGACCAGGGCGCGCCCGCTGCGGGTCGGCGTGGGGCCCCGCGATCCGATCGCCTGGACGACCTCGCCGACGGTGTAGATTTCCGGGGTCGGCGGCGGCAGGCTGAAGATCACCAGCAGGGTGGCGACCTGAGCCGCCACAAGGGTTGCGATGACCAGCCCCAGCGCCTGGATGAAAAGCGGCGTCGGCGGCCATCGCCTCATGGGGTTCGCGACACCTTGGGCGTGAAGAGATAGCCTTCGTTGCGCACCGTGCGGATCAGTTCGGCCCCGTCTCCCGCGTCCAGCTTGCGGCGCAGGCGGCTGATCTGCACGTCGATGGCGCGATCGAAGGCGTCCGAGCGAGGCCCACGCGCCGCCTCCAGAAGCTGGTCGCGGGTCAGCACCCGGCCCGGCCGTTCGACCAGCGCCCGCAGGAGCGAAAACTCGCCGCTCGACAGATTGACCGCAACCCCTTGGGGCGAGCGAAGCTCATGGCGGACCAGGTCCAGCCGCCAGCCGGCGAACTCGCAGGTCGCATCCAGACTGTCCGCCTCGCCGCGCGGCTCGCGGCGCCGTCGCAGCACCGCCCGGACCCTGGCCAGGAGTTCGCGCGGGTTGCAGGGCTTGGGCAGATAGTCGTCGGCCCCCAGCTCCAGGCCGACGATGCGGTCGGTCTCCTCCCCCATGGCGCTGAGCATGATGATCGCGGGGCCGCCCAGCCGGGAGAGCCGCCGGCAGATCGCCAGACCGTCTTCGCCGGGCAACATGACATCCAGCACCACCAGGTCCGGCTGGCGGCGGGCCAGCGCCCGCTCCATCGCCTTGCCGTCGGCGGCGGTCTCGACGTCATAGCCGTGGCGGCCCAGGAACTCGGCGACCAAGTCGCGGATGCCCGGGTCGTCATCGACCACCAGGATGTGCTCGGCGGGGCTCATCGCGGAGGATTCGTCCATGGCGGCCCAGGATGCGCCCCGGCGGTGGCGCGCCGATGTCTTCTCTGAAACATCCCGCAAGGCCAGTGGCGAAGGGCTCGCGCCGACGGAGGCGGAGGGCCGCTCGCCGACGAGGCCTACTACGGCGCGGCGTGATCCTCCCCAATCCCGTGGAGCATGGCGACGGGCGGGGAGGGGCCGGCGTCGTCCTCCAGCACATCGAGGCCCTTGGCCAGCCTGGAGTGGGACAGGCCGTAGGCCAGATAAATCACCGCCCCGACCGCGATGTAGCTGATCAAGATCACGGCCGGAATCGGGTCGCCATGACCCGCCTTCATGATTAGGTCGGCGATCAGCGGGGTGGCCATGACCATGGACCCGATGATGCCGAGCACGGGGGTCACCCAGCCGCCGGGGGCCCGGAACGGGCGCACCAGATCCGGCCGCGTCCTGCGCAGCCACAAGACGCTGACGCAGACGATGGCGAAGGCGCAGGCCGTGCCGAGGCTCACCAAGTCGCCCAGGATTTCGATGGGCAGCAAGGAGGCGGCGACGGCAATCAGGCAGCCCAGGATGATGGTGCCGATCCAGGGCGTGCGAAGCCGCCTGTGGAGCGTCGCGAACACCTGGGGCAGCAGGCCGTCGCGGGCCATGGCGTAGAAGACCCGGGACTGCCCGTAGGTGAGGATCAACATGACCGAGGTCAGGCCGGCTATGGCGCCGATCTTGATCAGGATCGAGAACCAAGGGATGCCGATCCGGTCCACCGCCAGGGCGATGGGCGCCGGCACGCCCAATTGCCGGAACGGCACCACGCCGGTCAGCACCGCCGCCACCAGCATATAGAGCACGGTGCAGATCACCAGGGAGCCCAGGATGCCGATCGGCATGTCCTTCTGGGGATTCTTGGCCTCACCAGCGGCGGTCGAAACCGCCTCGAACCCGACGTAGGCGAAGAAGATCACCGACGCGGCGCGGAATATCCCTGGTATGCCGTAGGTGAAGCCACCCTCGTTCTTGGGGATGAAAGGATGCCAATTGGCCATATTGATGTAGGAAAAGCCGAATCCGACGAACAGGACCAGCACGCCGACCTTGATCAGCACGATCACATTGTTAACCGACGCGGATTCCGACACGCCAAGGACCAGCAGGGATGTCACCGCCAGGATGCCGAAAGCGGCGATCAAATTGAAGCCGTGGCCGGCGGTGAAGGCCAAGGTCCCGGTCGTGCTGGGGACGGCCTGAACGAAGGAGGTGGTGAACTCCGGCGGGATGAGGATGCCGAAATTGCCCAGGAAACTGACCACGTTGCCCGACCATCCGGCCGCCACGGTGGCGGCCGCGACGCCGTATTCCAGCACCAGCAGCCAGCCCATGACCCAGGCGAACACCTCTCCCAGGGTGGTGTAGGAATAGGTATAGGCCGATCCGGCGACCGGCATGGTCGAGGCGAGTTCGGCATAGCAGAGGCCGGCGAAGACGCAGACCAGCCCGGCGATGACGAAGGACAGCATCACCGCCGGCCCGGCGAAGTGCGCCGCCGCCGCGCCGGTCATCACATAGATGCCGGCCCCGATGATGCAACCGACGCCCAGGAAGACCAGATTGACCGCCCCTAGGCTGCGCTTGAGGTGATTGCTGGCCGCCTCGCGCTGGATCTGATCGACGGACTTCTTGATGAAAAATCGGTTTCCGCGTGGCGCGGCTTCAGCGGTCATGGACATTCGCCCCCTATCGCGCCGCCCTGGCGGCCTTCGGCTTATGCCGGGACGTTAGAGAGGCTCGCGTCTGGGCGCAATGGGGCGATCGCCATCCTAAGGAAGCGTCGAGGTCTCAATATCGATAGTTCACCTCGACCCCGAAGGTGCGAGGCGTGCCGACGATGCCCTGGATGAAGCCGAGGAAGGAGAGGTCGAAGGCGTCGATCAGGTATTTTCGGTTCGACAGGTTTCGGACATACCCCGCCACCTCCCAGTGGGATCCCGGCGTCGAATAAGCCACCCTGGCGTTCTCCAGCCAATAGCCTCCCTGGGTGATGTAGGGATCGTTGGCGGTGTCGAAGAACTGATGGCTCTTGTAGGTGGCGCTGAACTGCAGATCAAGCGTGCCTTGTCCTACTGGAACCCGGTAGTCGACGAGGCCAGCGGCGGAGAAACGTGGCGCGTTGGGCAGCTGATTGCCGGAGAAGTCCGGCTGATTGGGATCGCGGTTGGCGACGAACTGGTCGAGCTTGGTGTCCAGGAGACCCACCTGCGCCGAGGCCGTCAGGGCAGGGAAGGGCCTTGCCACGATCTGGGCCTCGATGCCCTGGGTGTGGGCCTTGGGCGCATTGTCCAGGACATTGACCGGCAAGCCCGTCCCCCCTTCGGGCGGCGGCACCAGGGTGAACACCTGCAGGTCGCGATAGGCGTTGTAGAAGGCCGCGGCGTCGAAGACGAGGCGGTTGTCGAACAGGCTCGACTTCAAGCCCACTTCGTAGCTCGTCACGTGCTCCGGCCCGATCGGCTTGAGCTGCAGGGCAATCTCGGCCGGGACGAGACTGAGGAAGCTGCCGTTGAAGCCCCCGCTCTTGAACCCGGTCGACACGCTGGCGTAGGCCAGCACACTTCGAGCGAGGCGATAGTCGATGGCCGCGCGCCAGGAAAAAGCCGAGTCCGTCAAGGACTCGCGGACATTGGCCAGGGGGATCAGAGGACCGAAGTGGTCCATCCCGCCCTCCTGAAACTGCACCGACCCATCATATGTGAAGCCGCGCTCTTCCCTCGTGTAGCGACCGCCTAAGGTGAGCTTGAGTCGATCAGTGAGGGCGTAGTCGCCCTGGCCGAACACAGCATAGGCGTCGGTGGTCTGGTCGCTGCGATCGAAAGCCTGAAAGGCGACGCCGTCGGCGGCGCCGGGCCCGCCGAAGAATTTGTCGCCGTCCAGGAGGATGAAGATCGGCTGGTTCTGCTTGAGGTCCTCGTGCAGATAGTAGGCGCCGACCACCCAGTTGTACTTCTCCGTCGCCTGGGTAGCGCGCAGTTCCTGGGTGAAGGTATTGGAGCGAACGCCGAAATTGATCTCCAGGAGGCGGTTGGGCGAGGCGTCGCTGTCTTCGGGATGCAGTTTGTCGTTATGTTCGAAGGCGCTCAGCGAAGTCAGGGTGATCGAGCCCAGGTTCCAGTCGGCCCGCGCCGAGCCGCCCAGGTTGTTGACCTTCAGATGCTCCTGGCGGTTGAACGCGCCATGGTAGAAGCCGGACGGAGTCCCATAGCCGAACAGGTCGATGCATTTGCCGGCATAGGTGTCCGTCACGGAGCATTGCGCGAACGTCGCCGGGTCGAGGTCGCCGTAGTGCCGGTATTCGGTGGGCCGGTTGTCGACCTGGCCCCCATGAAGATTGAACAGAAGAGTGAGATTGCTAGTCGGCTTGGCTTGCAGCATCGCCCGCACCGCATAATTGTCCGTGCCGTTCTCGTCGTTCCCGGTCAGGTCGTTGTGCATGAACCCCGAGGAATTGTTCTTGACGAAGGCGACCCGGCCATCCAGCCCCGGGGTGAGCGGCCCGCTCACCGCCCCCTCGAAATTGAATGTGTTGAACGAGCTGTACTCGGCATGGAGCCGGGCGGTGAATTCGTCGGTGGGCTTGTTGGTGATGAAGTTGATCGCGCCGCCGCTGGTGTTGCGGCCGTAAAGGGTGCCCTGAGGTCCCTTGAGGACCTCGATCCGGTTCAGGTCGAAGGTCTGGAAAGACTGGGACGAGGGCGCGCTGAGATACACCTCGTCGACATAGACACCGTTGGGCCCGGCGTTGTTGGTGTCGTAGTCGTTCAGGCCGATGCCGCGGATGGTGATGATCGGTTGATTGCCCGGCCCCGCCACCAGGGCGATGTCGACGTTGGGGGTCACCGCGCCCAGATCGATGGAGGACTTGATCCCCAGGGCGTCGATGTCCCTGGCGCTGAAGGCCTGTATGGAGATCGGGACGTCCTGGATGTTCTCGCTGCGCTTCTGGGCGGTGACCACCAGGGTCTCGACCTCGGTGGCCGGCTGGGCCGCGTCCGCCGCCGTGGCGGCCCGGGCGGTCGCCGCACCGGTCAGGCCCGCCACGCAGAATGCCGTCCCGCACAAGAGTCTCGTGCAACGGTTGCTGATCGCCGGCATGTCGAAAGTCCCCCGTTTTTTGCCTTAGGCCGCCAAGAAACGCATCTTCTCCACCGGCGCGAGCGTCGGCGATTGTGATTTCAACGCCTTGAAGGCGCCGTCCGCCGCCTCCAGGGCTTGGTCGATGTCGGCGGCCGTCATCGCCGCGCACAGGAACATGTTGTGCCAGGGGTGGACGTAGACGCCGCGCTTCAGCATTTCGCTCGACCAGCAGAACCCCTGGCGCAAGTCGGGATCGTCCTCGAACAGGAAGAGCGGCATGGTCGCCGGCCCGGTCTGGCGCAGGCCGAAACCGTGGGTCGCGGCGAGGCCCGCGAAGCCTTCGCGGAGTTTCTCCCCCAGAGCCTGGATGTGTTCGAGATAGGGCGTTTCGCGCACCCGCTCCAGGGTCGCCAGGGCCGCCGCCATGGGGGCGGCCTGGTACCAGAATGAGCCCGTGGTGAACACCGAAGCGGCGGCGCGCCGGGCCTTGTCGGCGCCCAGCAACGCGGAGATCGGGTGGCCGTTGGCGATGCACTTGCCCCAGGTGGAGAGATCCGGCGCCACCCCCACCGCCGACCAGCTGCAGTCCCGGGCGATGCGAAGCCCCGCGCGCACATCGTCGACCACCAGGAGGGCGCCGGCGGCGTCGCAGAGATCCCGCGCCCGGCGGGCGTAGGCGGGGTCGGGCAGGGCCTGGTCGACGAAGGCGTCATGCTTGAGCGGGGCGGCGAAGATCGCGGCCAGGTCGTCGCCGGCGCTCGCCGCCGCCGCCTCCAGGCTGGCGACGTCGTTGTAATCGCAAAGGATCCGATTGGCCTTGTCCTCTGGCGTCGTTCCCGCCGGCCCCAGCGCGCACCATGGGGCGGCGCCGTGATAGGCGCCCTTGGCCAGGACCACGGTCTTGCGCCGGGTGTGGGCGCGGGCGACCATCAGGGCCATCAGGGTGGCGTCGGCGCCGTTCTTGCAGAAGATCGCCCAGTCGGCATGGGCGACCATCGCGGTCATCGCCTCGGCCAGCTCGACGATCAGGCCGGTGGGGCCGGTCAGGGTGTCGCCTAGGGCCAGCTGGCGGGTGAAGGCGGCGTCGATCAGCTCGTCGCCGTAACCCATCAGATTGGGTCCATAGGCGCACATGAAATCGAGGAGCTCGTCGCCGTCGGCGTCCCATAATCGGGCGCCCTTTCCCCGCGAGAAGAATTGCGGATAGTCGTCAGGCAGGAGCCTGACCGACTGGTGGCCGTACATGCCGCCGGGGATCACCGCCTCGGCCCGTTCGCGCAACGCCCGATCCTTGCTGTTGGGATGCGCCATCGCCGCCCTTCGCCCGCGAAAAGATAGCTTTGACTAGCACAATGAGGCGGCTATGCACCGCCGTCAATATCGCCGCCGGATCGGCGCCGGCCGGGCGGGAGGGGACGGGGATGGCCACGACGAAACCGCCGGCCTGGATCGGGCCGCCGCCGACGGCGATCCAGGCCGCCGCCATCCTCTACGTCGGGATCACCGCGGTGATGATCGCCGGGCTCCAGCCCCTCTTGTTGGGCGCCCTTCAATTCGAACACAGGCTCGATTCCTCGCAGCTCGGCCACGCGGCCACCGCCGAGCTCCTGACCATGGGGATCGCCGCGAGCCTCGCCGGGGCCTGGCTGAAGCCCAGGGGCTTGCGCTGGATCGGGCTGGGCGCGGGCCTCGCCCTGGCGCTGATCGACGCCTTGACCCCCAGGGTGTCGGGCGAGGGCGTGACCTTGATCCGCGCCGCCGCAGGCGTCCCCAGCGGCGTGATGCTGTGGATGACCATCGGCCTGATCACCCGCGCGCCCCGGCCCGAGCGATGGTCGGGGGTGTTCCTCACCCTCCAGACC
>JACDGF010000106.1 GCA_013815405.1 Caulobacteraceae bacterium
GAACCGGGCGGCCGGGAAGACTCCGTCGCCGAGGTTGGCCTCGGTGATCGGGCAGAGCCCCACGGTTGCGCCAGCGGCGGCGATCCGGTCCACTTCGGCGTCCGATGCGTGGGTGGCGTGGACCAGGCACCAGCGATCGTCGACCGCCGCGTGGTCGAGGAGCCAGTCCGCAGGCCGGGCGCCCGACCACGCCAGGCAATCGTCCACTTCGCGGATCTGCTCGGCCACATGGATATGGACCGGGCCGCCGTCGGCCATCGGCGTGATCGAGGTAAGCTCCTCGAGCGTCACCGCGCGCAGGCTGTGGGGCGCGACGCCGACGACGGCGTCCGGCAGCGCGCCCGCCGCCCGGCGGGCGCCGGCCATAAGGCGGGCGAAGCCGTCGGGGGTGCTGATGAACCGCCGCTGCTCCCCCTTGGGCGCCGCGCCGCCGAAACCGCCATGGGCGTAGAAGACCGGCAGCAGGGTCAGGCCGATCCCCGTCGCGTCCGCCGCCGCCGCGACCCGAACCGCCATTTCAGCGGGATCGGCGTAGGGCCGACCGCCCGCGTCGTGATGAAGGTAGTGGAATTCGCCGACCCGGGTGAAGCCGCTCTCCAGCATTTCGGAATAGGCCAGGGCGGCGATCACCTCGAGGTCCTCGGGGGCCAGCCGATCGACGAAACGGTACATGACCTCGCGCCAGGACCAGAAGTCGTCGCCGGCGGGGCCGGACGTCTCGGCGAGGCCCGCCATGCCGCGCTGGAAAGCATGGCTATGCACATTGCCAAGGCCCGGCACGGCGACGGCGGCGCCTTGATCGCCCGGCGCCCGCGGGGCCCCGACCTCGACGTCGGTCACGACCCCGTCGGCGTGCGAGATCCGCACCGATCTCGCCCAGCCGCCCGGCACGAGGGCGGTGTCGAACCACAGAGTTTCCACCCGCCGCCTCCATTCGACCTAGGCGATTATGTCTAGACATATTGGGCTCTTCCGGACAAGGATGAGGGCTTGGAACGCGACCTTGGTCAGCTGAAGACGGCGAGTCCGGGGCGCGGGCTTCCAGCCCGCTCTTGCGGCGCGGTCAGAGACGTGCGGCCTGGAAGGCCGCGCTCCGAAGACGTGCGATAGCGTGCGCTGCGACCGGATCTGGCGGGACGCGCGGCTGGCGACCCTCGCGCCGGGCGGGCCGGGGCTGGGCGAGGTGATGGGCGGCCTGGTCGCATCCCGGGACGGCAGGATCATCTACGCCGGACCCGCCGCCGATGCGCCCGGGCTGGAGGCGGACGAGACCATTTCCTGCGACGGGCGCTGGATCACGCCGGGGCTGATCGACTGCCATACGCATCTGGTGTTCGGCGGCGATCGCGCGGGCGAGTTCGAGCAGCGGCTGGCCGGGGCCAGCTATGAGGCGATCGCCCGGGCCGGCGGCGGCATCGTTTCGACCATGGCCGCGACCCGGGCCGCCAGTGAAGACGACTTGCTTGCCGCCGCCCTGCCCCGCCTGGACGCGCTGATCGCCGAAGGCGTCACCACCGTCGAGGTCAAATCCGGCTACGGACTCTCGTTGGCCGACGAAACCAAACAGCTCCGCGTCGCCCGCGCTCTCGCCCGCCGGCGCGACATCGACGTCGCGACGACCTTCCTGGGCGCCCACGCCCTGCCGCCCGAGTATGGCGACGACCCCGACGGCTATATCGATCTGGTCTGCGCCCAGATGATCCCGGCCGTCGCCGCCGAAGGCTTGGCCGACGCCGTCGATGCGTTCTGCGAAGGAATCGGCTTCACCCCGGCCCAGGTCCGCCGGGTCTTCGAAGCGGCGAAGGCGCATGGGCTGGCGGTCAAGCTCCATGCCGAACAGCTCTCCAACCTGCACGGCGCGGCCCTGGCCGCGGAGTTTCGCGCCCTATCCGCCGACCATCTCGAATATCTCGACGACGGCGGCGTGTCGGCCCTGGCGCGGGCGGGGAGCGTGGCCACCCTGCTCCCCGGCGCCTTCTACTTCACCCGGGAGACCCAGGCCCCGCCGATCGACCAACTGCGCGCGCAGGGCGTGCCCATCGCTTTGGCCACCGACTGCAACCCCGGCACATCCCCCCTCACCTCGCCCCTGCTGGTGATGAACATGGCCGCGACCCTGTTCCGGCTCACCGTGGAGGAATGCCTCGCCGGCGTCACCCGCAACGCGGCGATGGCCCTGGGGCTGGCGGCGGAGGCCGGGACCCTGGAGGCCGGCAAGCGCTGCGACCTCGCCATCTGGGATATCGAGCGGCCGGCGGAGCTGGTCTACCGCATGGGATTCAATCCGCTGCACCGGCGCGTCTGGAGGGGGCGGTGAACGAGGCCCTCCTCTCGCCGGGCGAGGTTTCCCTCGGACAGTGGCGCGCGATCTGGCGCGGCGGCGCCATCCGGTTCGACGCGGCCACCGCGCCCCTGATCGCCAGGAGCGCCGACGCCGTGGAGCGCATCCTCGCCCGAGGCGAGCCGGTCTATGGGATCAACACCGGCTTTGGCAGGCTGGCCAGCGTCAGGATCGGGCCGGAAGACCTGCATCGGCTGCAACGCAACCTGGTCCTTTCCCACGCCGTCGGCGTGGGCGAACCCATGCCCGTGAGTGTCGCCCGCCTGATGATGGCCCTGAAGCTGGCCAATCTGGTCCAAGGCGCCTCGGGCGTCCGGCCCGCCACGGTCGGCCTGCTCCAGGCCATGCTCGACGAGGGCCTCACGCCGGTCATCCCCTGCCAGGGCAGCGTCGGCGCCTCGGGCGACCTGGCGCCCCTGGCCCATATGGCCTGCGCCATGATCGGGGTGGGCGAGATCTTCGTCGGCGGGACCCGCCGGCCAGCCCCCGAGGCCCTGGCGGACGCCGGCCTCGTCCCCCTCACGCTTGGGCCCAAGGAAGGCCTCGCCCTGCTCAACGGAACCCAGTTTTCCCTGGCCAACGCCCTGGCCGGCCTCTTCGGCGCCGAGGCCCTGTTCCGCGCGGCCCTGGTCACCGGCGCCCTTTCCACCGAGGCGGCCAAGGGAGCCGATACGCCGTTCGATGCCCGCATCCACGCCCTGCGCCGCCAGGCCGGACAGATCGAGACCGCAGGCGCCCTGCGCGCCCTGATGGCCGGGTCGGAGATCCGCGCCTCCCATCTTGTCGGCGACCCCCGGGTCCAGGATCCCTACAGCCTGCGCTGCCAGCCCCAGGTCATGGGCGCCGCCCTCGACATTCTTCGCCAGGCCGGCGCGACCTTGGAAAACGAGGCCAACGGCGTCACCGACAACCCGCTCATCTTCGCCGACGGCGAGGCCGAAGCGCTCTCCGGCGGCAACTTCCACGCCGAGCCGGTGGCCTTCGCCGCCGACATCATCGCCCTGGCGGTTTGCGAGATCGGCTCGCTCGCCGAGCGCCGGGTCGCCCTCCTGGTCGATCCCGCGCTTTCCGGCTTGCCGGCGTTCCTGACCCGCAGCCCCGGCCTCGATTCGGGTCTGATGATGGCCCAGGTCACCGCCGCCGCCCTGGTTTCCGAAAACAAGCAGCGGGCCCACCCGGCCAGCGTCGATTCGATCCCCACGTCGGCCAATCAGGAGGATCACGTCTCCATGGCGGCGCACGGGGCCCGGCGGCTGCTGGCGATGGTCGACAACGCGTCGGCCGTCGTCGGTATCGAACTCCTGGCCGCGGCCCAGGGCTGCGACTTCCATCGGCCGCTCGCTTCCAGCCCGCCCCTTGAGGCGGCGCGCGCCGCCCTGCGCGCCAAGGTTCCGATGCTGGAGGCCGACCGCCATCTTCAGCCGGACATCGAGGCGGCCATCGCGCTGGTTCGCGCCGGCGCCATCCTGCCGCCGGCCGACGAGATTTTCCTGCCGGGCATCTGCGAGCGGCCATGACCGTGGGCTGGCTCACCGTCGAACGCGGAGAGGCGCCCCTGATCGTCAGCGTCGCTCACGCGGGCGTGCATATCCCGCCCGATGTCGAGGCGCGGCTCGTCTCTACCTGGCTGGCGCGCAAGGACACCGATTTTCGGGTGGACCTCCTCTACGACTTCGCCGCCGGCCTGGGGGCGACGATCATCCGCACGGCGGTCTCGCGCACCTTGGTCGACGTCAATCGCGACCCCTCCGGCGCCTCGCTCTATCCCGGCGCGGCCACGACGGCGCTCTGCCCGACCACCACCTTCGACGGCGAGGCGCTCTATCGCGAGGGGGCCGAGCCCGACGCGGCCGAGATCGCGCGGCGCGAAGGCGCCTGGTTCGATCCCTATCATCGCGCCCTTTCCGAGGAGATCGGGCGCCTGCGGGCGCGCCATAACGCCGTCGTCCTCTACGACGCCCACTCGATCCGCTCGCGCGTCCCGCGGCTTTTCGAAGGCGATCTGCCCAACTTCAACCTAGGGACCAATGGCGGGGCCAGTTGCGACGGGGCCCTCACCGTCGCCGTCGAAGCCGCCTGCGACCGCTCGGGCTTCTCCCGGGTGACCGACGGCCGCTTCAAGGGCGGCTACATCACCCGCCACTTCGGAAAGCCAGAGGCCGGCGTCCACGCCCTCCAGATGGAACTCGCCTGCCGCGGCTACATGGCCGAGCCGGACGGGCCGATGACCCCGGAAAACTGGCCCGGCCCCTACGATCCGGCCCGCGCCGCTCCCATGCGCGCCGTGCTGACCGAGGTGCTGCGCGCCTGCCTGAACTTCGCGGCGGCCCTCTCTCCTCCCTCTCTGGAGGAGGGGAACCCCGAAGGGGTGGAGGTGGCCGCGGCCGTGCGGGAATCTCGCCGGATGGCGAGGCGGCGAGAGCCCCCTTCCCCGGCTTCGCCGGTACTTCCCCCACGCCAACGGGAGGAAAAAAGGGGCCCATGACCCGCCTCGACAACAGCCGTGTCATCCGCAGCCCGCGCGGGACGGCGCTGAGCGCCCGGAGCTGGCTCACCGAGGCGCCACTGCGCATGCTGATGAACAACCTCGACCCGGACGTCGCCGAGCGGCCCGAGGAGCTGGTGGTCTATGGCGGCATCGGCCGGGCGGCGCGGGACTGGGAGAGTTTCGACAAAATCGTCGCGACCCTAAGACGCCTCGGCGACGATGAGACGCTGCTCGTCCAGTCCGGCAAGCCGGTGGGGGTCTTCCGGACCCACGCCGACGCGCCCCGGGTGTTGATCGCCAACTCCAACCTCGTGCCCCGGTGGGCGACCTGGGATCACTTCAACGAACTCGACCGAAAGGGCCTGGCCATGTACGGCCAGATGACCGCCGGCTCATGGATCTACATCGGCGCCCAGGGCATCGTTCAGGGCACCTTCGAGACTTTCGCCGAACTGGGCCGCCAGCACTACGGCGGCGACCTCTCCGGCCGCTGGATTCTCACCGGGGGCCTGGGCGGCATGGGCGGCGCCCAGCCCCTGGCGGCGGTGATGGCCGGCGCCTCGTGCCTGGCCGTGGAATGCCAGCCCTCGCGGATCGAGATGCGCCTGCGCACCGGCTATCTCGACGTGATGAGCCAGGATCTCGACGAGGCCCTAGCCTTGATCGAAAAATCATGCGCCGAGCGAAAGCCTCGGTCGGTGGGTCTGCTGGGCAACGCGGCGGAGATCTTCCCCGAACTGGTCCGCCGGCGCGTGCGGCCGGACGCGGTCACCGACCAGACCTCGGCCCACGACCCGACCAACGGCTACCTGCCGCGCGGCTGGAGCATCGCCGAATGGGCGGCCCGGCGGGAAAGCGAGCCGAAGGCGGTGGAGGCGGCGGCGAAGGCCTCCATGGGCGTCCAGGTCCGCGCCATGCTCGCCTTCCATCGCGCCGGGATCCCGACCGTGGACTACGGCAACAACATCCGCCAGATGGCGCTGGAGGAAGGCGTCGAGGAGGCCTTCGATTTCCCCGGCTTCGTGCCCGCCTATATCCGGCCCCTGTTCTGCCGGGGGGTCGGCCCATTCCGCTGGGCCGCGCTGTCGGGCGATCCAGAGGACATCTATCGGACCGACGCCAGGGTGAAGGAACTGATGCCCGGCGACGCCCATCTGCACGCCTGGCTCGACATGGCGCGCGAGAAGATCCGTTTCCAGGGGCTGCCGGCGCGCATCTGCTGGGTAGGGCTGGGCGACCGTCACCGCCTGGGCCTGGCGTTCAACGAGATGGTGGCGAGCGGCGAACTCGCCGCCCCGGTCGCAGTCGGCCGCGACCACCTGGATTCCGGCTCGGTGGCCTCGCCCAACCGCGAGACCGAAGCCATGGCCGACGGCTCCGACGCCGTCTCCGACTGGCCCCTGCTCAACGCCCTGCTCAACTGCGCCAGCGGCGCCACCTGGGTCTCCATCCACCACGGCGGTGGCGTCGGCATGGGCTTTTCCCAGCACGCCGGCATGGTGGTCGTCTGCGACGGCACCCCCGCCGCCGCCAAGCGCATCGAACGGGTCCTGTGGAACGACCCCGCCACCGGCGTCATGCGCCACGCCGACGCCGGCTACGAAGCGGCCCTCTCCTGCGCCCGCGAGCAGGGCCTGGACCTCCCGGGCATCCTCGCCTGACCCTGCCGCCCCCGCTTCACCCACCGCTTCCCGCTCTAGAACCGCGGCGTCCAGGGCGCCTCGCGCGATCGGACGATCCCGGCCTGATCCACGATCACGCGGGGCTCGCCAGCCTCCGCCAAGCGCAATGCGGCGAAGGTGGTGAACGGCGTGCGTCGGTCGGCGGCCAAGGTTCCGGCCAGGACGAGGAGGGCGGCGGCGTCCGTTCCGGCGGAAAAGGCGCGGATCACGATCGCGCGAATCGAGAACGCGTCGATGACCGGCGATGGCGCGCCGCGCGAGGACGGCAGGGCCAGGCCGCGCGCAATTTGGTCGAGCCTCTCGGCGTGATCGGCGCGCAAGCCCGCAAAGTCCCGCCGATCGAAAATCAGATCGCCCTCGCGCTGATCGAGATCGAGGTCACGAGCAAGAGCGATGACGGGCTCGGGCCTCCCCAGCACGGGGCCTCCGATCAACCACAGCCGGCCGAGGTTCCCGTCGTAGAGGTCGGCGAAGAGCGCCTGGCCGGCGTGCTCGACGAGCAGTCCGGCCTCGCCCTCGACCGCCAGCGCGTGATCGCCGATCTCCATCGCGGCCTGGCGAAAGAGGCCGAGGATGGGTTCGCGCCCGAAGGCGCGCACGCCAAAGCCGTCCAGAGCGCAGTTCTGCAGCAAGGCCCCGTCGGCTGGCCGCCGACCCGCCGCGACATCCGCCAACGCGCCCAGCGCCCGGCTCACGCGCCCAGCCCCCCGCGCACCTGACGCAGCACCGACAG
>JACDGF010000107.1 GCA_013815405.1 Caulobacteraceae bacterium
ACACCGCCCCGCCGCGCGCGAAGAACGCATTGGTGGCGTTGCAACTGGAGACGAATCCCGCCGGGTCGAGCATCAGGGCCTCGTCCGCCCCCGCCGCGATGGCCTCATTGAGGGCGATGATCAGGTTGAGCCGGCTGTGGGAATTGAGGCGCATGTCGAACATGTGCGCCGGGGTGCAGCGGACGGAGACGGTGCGGAGCGCAAGGCCCGCGTCCGCCACGGCCGGCGCCTTGTATTCCGCGACGACCGCCACGGTGGGCCGGCCCAGGGCGTTGCGCGGATCCTGGTTGATCGTGGCCTTGAGGCCCCGGGTGACCATCAGGCGGATGTGGACGCCGTCGGTCATGGCGTTGGCCTCGACCGTGCGCCGCAGGGCCGCCTCGATCCGGGCGCGGTCCAGGCCGATGGCGAGCCCGATGGCCGCCGCGCCCGCGAACAGGCGGTCCAGGTGCGCCTCCAGGAAGAGCAGGGCCCCCTTGTGCAAGCGAAGGCCCTCCCACACCCCGTCGCCCATGGAAAAGCCGGCGTCGAAGATCGACACCCTGGCCTCTTCGCGGTGAAGGAGGTCGCCGTTCAGCCAGACCAGGGCGCGATCGTTGCGCGGATCAAAGGCGTAGTCCTGACTTCCCGCCACGGCGATGGCCCCTCCTCGAAAACCCCCACTAGCCCGAAAATCCGCTAGGTTTCGACCATGGTCGACATCCTCGACACCGTGGATCGCGCGAGCCTCGCCGCCTTCGACGATATCATCGACGTGCGCACTCCGGCGGAGTTCGCGCTGGACCATGTTCCCGGCGCCGTGAACCTGCCGGTCCTCACCGACATCGAGCGCGCGGAAGTGGGAACGATCTATGTCCAGGACTCGCGATTGAAGGCGCGGCGGATCGGCGCCGCCCACGTCGCGCGGAACATCGCCGCCCACCTGGAGGGCGCGTTGAAGGACAAGCCCGGGTCCTACGCGCCCTTGATCTATTGCTGGCGCGGCGGGATGCGGTCGAACGCCCTGGCCACGGTGCTCTCCCAGGTGGGCTGGCGCGTCACGGTCGTCGGGGGCGGCTACAAGACCTGGCGCCGGCATGTCACCGCGGCGCTCTACAACGCCGAGCCGGGGTTCAAGGTGGTGCTCCTGGACGGCTACACCGGCTCGGCCAAGACCGAGATCCTCGGCCGACTGAACGCCCTGGGTGTCCAGGCTCTCGATCTGGAGGGCCTCGCCGGCCATCGCGGGTCGCTGTTCGGCGCCCTGGCCGGCCGTCCGCAGCCCAGCCAGAAGCTGTTCGAAACCCGCCTCCTCGCCCGGCTCGATGAGCTGGATCCCGCGCGGCCGGTCGTGGTCGAGGCCGAATCCAGCAAGATCGGCGAGCGGATGGTTCCGCCGACGGTCTGGAAGGCCATGGCCGGCGCCCCTCGGATCGAGCTTGGCGCGCCCCGCGCCGCCCGCGCCCGCTATCTCGCCCTCGCCTACGGCGACATCGCCGCCGATCGCGAGGCCCTGTGCGCGACCCTGGCGAAACTCCCCGGGCGCCATGGCGCCAAGCGCCTGGCCGCGTGGCGCGGATTGGCGCGGGACGGCGCCTTCGAGGCCCTTGCGGAGTCCCTGGCCGAACACCACTACGATCCGGCCTATGAACGGTCCCGCCGGGCGGAAAGCCGGCCCAGCCTGGGCGTGATCGAGATGGACTCGCTGGAGCCGGACGCCCAGGACGCGGCGGCGGCCGGCGTCGTTCGCCTGATGAGCGCGATGGGCGCGGCCCCATGACCCCGGAACCCGTTCGCCTGACCTCCCTCGCCCACGGCGGCGGGTGCGGCTGCAAGCTCTCGCCGGCGGTGCTCGAGGACATCCTCGCCGGCATGCCGGCCGGCGCCGCCTTCCCGGACCTGCTGGTGGGGACCGAGACGGCCGACGACGCCGCGGTCTGGCGCCTGAACCCGGATCAGGCCCTGGTGGCGACCACTGACTTCTTCATGCCGATCGTCGACGATCCGTTCGATTTTGGGCGCATCGCCGCGACCAACGCCCTGTCGGACATCTACGCCATGGGGGCCAAGCCGATCCTCGCCCTCGCCATCGTCGGGATGCCGGTGGGCAAGCTGCCGGTCGAGGCGGTCCGCGCCATCCTGGCCGGCGGCGCTTCGGTCTGCGCGGCGGCGGGAATACCGGTGGCGGGCGGGCATTCCATAGACAGCGCCGAGCCGATCTACGGCCTGGTCGTCCTGGGCCTCGGGCGCCCGAACCGGATCCTGAGGAACAGCGCCGCGCGGGCCGGCGACGCCCTGATCCTCACCAAGCCCCTGGGGGTCGGGGTCCTGAGCGCGGCCTTCAGGCAGGAGCGGCTGGAGGCGGGGGGCTATGAGACCCTGCTGGCCTCCACGACCCAGCTGAACGCGGTCGGCGCCGAATTGGCCGGATTCGAGGGCGTCCACGCGATCACCGACGTCACCGGCTTCGGCCTGCTCGGCCACGCCTTGGAGATGTGCCGAGGGGCGGGGCTTCACGCCGACATCGAGGCCGCCGCGACGCCGGTCCTCGCCGGGGTCGAGGCCCTGGCGCGGGCCGGGATCCGGACCGGGGCGGCGGGGCGAAACTGGGCAAGCTACGGCGACGCGGTGATCGTGGCGCCCGGCGTCGCCGACTGGATGAGGGAGGTGCTGTGCGACCCCCAGACCAGCGGCGGCCTGCTGATCGCCGCGGATCCGGCGCGCGCGGGCGAACTACTGGCCCTCCTGACCGCCCGCGGCTTTCGCGGGGCCGCCCAGATCGGCCGCCTGCGCTCCGGCGTCCCGGGTGTGTCGGTGACGAACCGCGCGCCGGCAAACACTTGTCAGGCGGCCCCCCCAGCCGGCTGATCGGGGGACGAGTCCGCCCGATTCCCGCCGCGCACGAAGAGCAGGCCGGCGAACCCGATCGCCAGGAGCAGGGTGATGGTCGCGAAGCCGCCCTGCTGGGTCTTGAAGAATTTGGTGCCCTGGTTGACCAGCAGGGGGCCAAGCCAACTCGTGGCGGTCCCGGAGAGGGCGTAGACGCCAAAAAAGGCGCCGGTCTGCGCCGGCGGCGTGAGACGGGTCAGCAGGGTGCGGCTGGAGGCGTAGTGGGCAGTGATGAAGACGGCGTTGGAAAAGCCGATCAGCAGGAAGATCCACTCAGGCAGGGTGCGGAAGAACGGGCCTTGCCAGAGGTCGGCGTGGGTCGCCGGGTCGAAATGCCAGAGATAGAGGATCTGGTCGGGCGACATGCCCAGGAACGCGACGATCCCCAGCAGGGACATGCCGATCTCGATCTGGACGGCGCGCTTGGGCCCCAGAGCGTCATCCAGCCACCGCCCCACGAAGCCGCCCAGCACGGCCAATACGCTTAAGGTTATGCCGAAGGCCAGCATCTCCAGGGCGCGCCACCTCATCACCCCGACGGCGTAGACCCCGGCGTAGATCAGGATGGCGGTCATGCCGTCGACGTAGAACATGCGCGCGGCCAGGAAGATCGCCGCGTTGCGGTAACGCCCGACCGTCCGGACCATGGCCCTGAGGTCCGAGGCGCCGCTTTTGAGGGCGCGTAGCACCGGGGTTCCGGTGCGCGGCGCATCGGGCGTGAAGAAGAAGAGGGGCAGGGCGCCCACCGCGAACAGGCCCGCCGCCATCAGGGCCACGACCCGTTCGG
The DNA here is from genome assembly GCA_013815405.1 of Caulobacteraceae bacterium. Classification (GTDB taxonomy): domain Bacteria; phylum Pseudomonadota; class Alphaproteobacteria; order Caulobacterales; family Caulobacteraceae; genus Acaudatibacter. The sequence continues at coordinate 3,656 of JACDGF010000107.1, forward strand.
GCTCGTGCAGGGCGCGGCTGAGGCCGAAAAGGGGCGCCTTGGGGATCAGGGGCCAGCCCGCCGTCTGGGCAAGGCCCGGCAAGGCGAAGGCCCAGGCGGTGAAGCCCAGCGCGATGACGGAGAAGAGGTTGCCCAGCGCCAGGGCGAGGCCCGAGGCCTTGTGCGCGGCCGCAAGCCCAGCCGCCCGCACCAGGAGGGAGTTGTGCACCACCTCCGACCAGGAGAAGAGGACGTTGATGGCGGCGACGAGCGTCAGGGTCGCCATGACCGAAAGGCCGGTCTGATCGGCCCTAGTCCACCACAGGGCGGCGATCATCGGGACCATCAGGACGACGATCAGGGCCAGCCAGATCTTTCGCCGGCCGAGCTTGTCGATCGAGGCGCCGAGGAACGGCGCGGTGACCATCACCGCCCAACCCGAATACTGGCTGAACCGGGAGATGAGTTCCTGGCCCCTGACCGCGTCGCCGACCACCGTCCCGGCGACATAGGGCATGAAGATGTAGATGATGATCAGGACGACGTAGGGATTGCGCGCGCCCTCGAACAGCGACCAGCAGGCGCCGCCGAACGACAAGGGGGCCTTGCCGGCCTTGGGCGCCGCGACCGCGAAATCGGCTTCCTGGATGAATCCGGTCAAACGATGGTTCCTTAAGCGCCGGGCGACGCCCGCGCACGCCTTGGAAGCTCACCGTAGAGACCCACGCCCGCTTGTCAGCCGAAACTTCACGCCTACATGGGATATGGCGCGCCGCGCCGCACAACCCGCCTTTTTTCGCGGGAACAAAATCGTCTTTCGAAGCCTCTTGAGGCATCGGGCGCATAAATTCGCGTGGAGTTCGTTCTATGAAGATAGCCCAAGTCGCCCCTCTGTATGAGGCGGTGCCCCCCAGCCTGTACGGCGGCACCGAGAGGGTGGTGGCCCACCTTTGCGACGCCTTGAGCGAATTTGGCCACGAGGTGACCCTGTTCTCGAGCGCCGACGCCAAGACCCGCGCGGAGCTCGTCCCGGTGCGCGACCGGGCGATCCGCCTGGACCCCGCGCCGCTGAAGTCGGATCTGGCCGCCCATCTTTCCATGCTGAGCGAGGTTCGCCGCCGCCAGGACCGGTTCGACGTCATCCATTTCCATACCGACATGGTCCACTTCCCGATGTTCGAGGACATCGCGGCGCGCACCCTCACCACCCTGCATGGGCGCCTGGACCTTAAGGATTTGCCTGAGGTCTACCGCCGCTGGCCGAAATACCCCCTGGTGTCGATTTCCGATTCCCAGCGCGCCGCCCTGCCGTTCGCCAACTGGGCGGGCACCGTCTATCACGGTTTTCCCAAGGCCCTTTACCGCTTCGAAGCGACCCCGCGCGGCTACCTCGCGTTCCTGGGCCGCATGTCGCCGGAAAAGGGTCCCGATCGGGCCATCGCCATCGCCAAGCGCCTGGGCATGCGGCTGAAGATGGCGGCCAAGGTCGACGCCGCCGACGCCACTTATTTTCAAGAGAAGATCAAGCCGCTGCTCGACCACCCTCTGATCGAGTTCGTCGGCGAGATCGGGGACGCCGGGAAGTCCCAATTCCTCGGCGGCGCCGACGCCCTGCTCTTCCCGATCAACTGGCCCGAGCCCTTCGGCCTGGTGGCGATCGAAGCCATGGCCTGCGGAACCCCGGTCGTCGCCTATGGTCACGGCGCCGCGCCCGAGGTGGTCGACGATGGCGTCACCGGCTATGTGGTCACCGGCGAGAAGGAAGCGGTGGAAGCTGTGCGCCTCGCCCAGGGCCTGGACCGCCGCGAGGTGCGCCGGCGCTTCGATCGCCGGTTCTCCGCCGCGGCCATGGCCCGGGGTTATCTGGACCTCTATGCCGAGCGTCTGGCCCGCTGCCCGCCGGTTCGTGAGCTTGCCTCGAATCGGATCGAAGCGGAAAAGCCGAGGATCTTCGCCCAGAGCGCCTGAGCCCTTCCACCATGGACGACCTCGCTGGACCGGTCGATCTGGAGCCCGACGAGACCGTCCTGAGCGGGGACCTCGCCGAACTCCTGTCGATCAAGGACGCCGACAGTTTTCTGGTCGCCGACGCCTGGGGGGATATCCGGGGCGGGGTGGACGGGCTGTTCGCCGACGACACCCGCCTGCTGTCGCGCTTTCGCCTGCTGATCGGGGAAAAGCGTCCATCGAAGCTGAGCTTCGGCCTGTCGCCCGACAACGCCGTCTTCACCTTCAACGGGGCCAACCTCGCCCTGCCTCCGGTGGGAGAGCGCTTCACGCCGCGGGGAGTCATCCATGTGGAGCGCAAGCGCTGCCTGCGCGGCGGCCACCTTTTCGAACGTCTGCGCCTGACCAATTTCGGGCTCGACGAGGTGATGCTGCCGATCGTCTTCGAATACGCCGCCGATTTCCGCGACATGTTCGAGGTGCGCGGCATCGGGCGCGCGGCGCGCGGGTCCGCTCGGGCGCCGCGTCTCGACGGCCGCAGCGTGGTGTTCGTCTACGACGGGCTCGACGGGGTCCGGCGGGACGCCATCGTGGCCTTTTCCGAGCCGCCGTGGCGCATGACCTCGGGCCGGGCCGATTTCATGTTCGCCGTGGCCCCGCGCCGGCGCATGGACCTCTATGTGGAGGCGGGGCCCGCCGACAATGAGCGCCCGGGGCGGCATCGCTTCGTGGCCGCCCTCTCCCGCGCCCGCGCCACCGCCCGGGAGGTCAAGAGCAGGGGCGCGCGGGTCAGCGCGGCCGACGGGGCGTTCGGCGCCTGGCTGGAGCAGTCGCGCGCCGACGTCGCGGTCCTGACCACCGACCTGCCCACCGGCCCCTACCCCTATGCGGGCATCCCCTGGTTCTCCACTCCGTTCGGCCGAGACGGCATCATCACCGCCTGGCAGATGCTGTGGCTGGACCCGTCCCTGGCCCGTGGCGTGCTCGCCTATCTCGCGGCGCGCCAGTCGACCCGAATTTGCGCCTTCGACGACTCCACGCCCGGCAAGATCATGCACGAAACCCGGCGCGGAGAGATGGCGGCCCTTAAGGAAATCCCCTTCGGCCTCTACTACGGGGGCGTCGACACCACGCCCCTGTTCGTCGCCCTGGCCGGGGCCTATCTGGAGCGCACCGGGGACGCCGAACTGATCCACGCGATCTGGCCCACCCTCATCGCCGCCATCGCCTGGCTGGACGACTACGGCGATTCCAACGGCGATGGCCTGATCGACTATGCCCGGGCCGCGGACAGCGGCCTTTCCAACCAAGGCTGGAAGGATAGCGTCGATTCCATCTTTCACGACGACGGGCGCTTCGCGGCCGGCCCGATCGCCCTGGTCGAGGTCCAGGGCTACGCCTTCGCGGCTTGGCGCGCCATGGCGGCCATGGCGACACGGCTCGGAGAGCCCGGGGCGCAGGCCTGGTCAGCGCGCGCCGAGGCCATGCGCGCGGCGGTCGAGGCGCGTTTCTGGCTGGAGGATCGGGGCTACTACGCCCTGGCCATCGACGGCGCGGGCGAGGCCTGCGGCCCGCAGACCTCCAATCCCGGCCATCTGCTGTTCGTCGGCCTGCCATCGGCGGACCGGGCGGCCAAGG
>JACDGF010000108.1 GCA_013815405.1 Caulobacteraceae bacterium
GCCAAATCCCCATAACGCCCGCGCTTCATCCCGCGGTTCAGACTTCCAGCTTTCTTGAACACCCGCCTCCAGGTGAAACCCACCATCTCGCCCGGCGGGCGTCCAAGAAACCTTAAGGATTTCGCCCCGTAGGCCGTCCGCCGAAACGTCCGGAGTTCGGCCGAGAGCCAATGCCCGGAATTGGCGCAACTCACCCCCGAGGTTCCAAGACGCGTCGCCGCGCCTCTACAGTAAGCGGAGCTTTTTCCCCACCTTGAAAACGGCTTGGCTCTGATGATGCTTGGGCCCTCCTTGAGGGGGTCGGCATGGAACGTTTGCCCATTGATTTGCCAGGTAATGGGCACGCTTGGGGCCGGGGCGAGGTCCTGCATGGGCCGGAGCGCCGGCGGCGGTGGACGTTCGAACAGAAGTCTCGGATTGTCGCGGAGAGCTTCGCGCCGGGGGCGGTGACCAGTTCGGTGGCGCTGCGTTACGGCGTGCATCGCAATCAGCTTTACGCATGGCGGCGGGAACTGCGGGAGGCGGGCTCGGAGAGCCTTGGCCTGGATGTCGCCTTCGCGCCGATCGTTCTGGAATCGACTGGGCCGGCGATGGCTTGGCGGGGGCCCTCAGGCCTCGAAGTCGAGATTGCCGGGGCCGTGGTGCGTGTGACGCGGGACAGCGACCTGAGCCTGCTGACGGCGGTGGCGCGGGCGCTGAAGGCGGCTTCGTGATCGGCCTGCCGCCGGGGGTTCGGGTGCTGGTGGCGACCGCGCCTATCGACTTCCGTAAAGGCGCCGACAGCTTGGCGGCGCTGGCCAAGGAAACGCTGAGCCAGGATCCGTTCTCGGGAACGGTGCTGGTGTTCCGCGCCAAGCGGGCGGACCGGGTGAAGATCGTGACCTGGGATGGGACGGGCCTGGTGATGCTATGGAAGGCCCTGGACGAGGGCGCGTTCAAATGGCCGCCGATCAGCGAGGGGGTGATGAAGCTGTCGCCGGCACAGCTCATGGCCTTGTTGGAAGGGCTCGACTGGACGCGGGTTCACCCGCCGCGCAAGGCGCGTCCGACGGCGGTGTGTTAGGGTGCGACATGGTGACTCAGGGGCTTCGCGGGGGCGCCTCAAACCACTGATTTTATGCTCTGATCGTCTTCATGGACACGGTGCTGGACAGCCTTCCGGACGATGCCGAGACGCTGCGGGCGATGCTCCTGATCGAGCGCGCCACGAACGCCGAGATCAAGGCGCGGACCGTCGCGCTCACGGCCGAGTTGGAGCGACTGCAGGCGCAGGCCGCGCGCTATGAGCACATCATCGCCCAGCTGCGGCGCCTGACCTTCGGCAAGCGCTCCGAGCAGATGGACAAGGATCAGCTGCAGTTGGCGCTGGAGGATCTGCAACAGGGCGCGGCCGAAATCGAGGCCCAGGAGGAGAAAGACGATCCCCAGCTGAGAACCCACCGCACGCGCCAGCGCCGGGCAAGCCGGCCCTCGCTGCCCGGCCATCTGCCGCGGGTGGACGTGGTCATCGAGCCGAAGACGACCGCCTGTCCCTGCTGCGCCGGGGCTATGCACCGGATCGGCGAGGATGTCTCCGAGCGCCTGGACGTGGTTCCGGCGCAATACCAGGTGATCGTCACCCATCGCCCGAAATACGCCTGCCGCGCCTGCGAGGGCAAAGTCGTCCAGGCCCCCGCTCCGGCGCGTCTCATCGAGGGCGGCCTGCCCACCGAGCGGATGGTGGCCAACGTGCTCGTCGCCAAATACGCCGACCACACCCCGCTCTATCGGCAGGCCCAGGGCCTGGCCCGCCAGGGCATAGAGATCGACCGTTCCACACTCGCGTTCTGGACCGGCTACGCCGCCGCCGAGCTGGAGCCCTTGTGGCGACACATGCGCGAGAGCTTGCTGAGCGGAGATCATTTGTTCGTCGACGAGACCCGCGCGCCGGTGCTCGACCCGGGGCGCGGACGAACCAAGACCGATTACTTCTGGACCCTCGCTCGCGATGACCGGCCGTGGAACGGAGCCGATCCGCCGGCCGTGGTCTACACCTACGCCCCCGGCCGCGGCGCCGATCACGCGGTCAGCCTGCTGAAGGACTTCAGCGGCGTGCTGCAGACCGACGGCTACGCGGTCTATCAGGGCCTGGCCAAAGCCCGCAACGACGTGGTTCTGGCTCAATGCTGGGCGCACGCGCGGCGCAAGTTCTTCGACCTCGCCAAGGGCGGATCGGCGCCCATCGCCACCGAGGCTTTGGCGCGGATCAGCCAGCTCTACGTCGTCGAAGCCGACGTCCGCGGCCATGAGCCGCCGGTTCGTCTCGCCGCCCGCGCCGAGAAAAGCGCGCCGTTGATCGAGGCGCTCAAATCCTGGCTCGAAGATCGCCGGGCCCAGATCCGGGGCGGTTCCCCCACCGCCGAAGCCATCCGCTACGCCCTCTCGCGTTGGGCGGGCCTGACCCGGTTCCTCGAAGACGGGCGCATCGAACTGGACACCAACGCCGTCGAACGCGCCATGCGGCCCATCGCCCTGAATCGAAAGAACAGCCTGTTCGCCGGCTCAGACGAAGGCGCCCATCACTGGGCCATCCTCGCCACCCTGATCGAGTGCTGCAAGCTCCACGCCGTCAACCCGCAGGCCTATCTCGAAGATATCCTGACCCGGCTGGTGAACGGTCACCCGCAGAGCAAAATAGATCAACTCACGCCCTGGGCCTGGCGCCAAGCCAGCGCCGGCTGAACCAGACACCCAGCCGCAAGGGTGGCAGGGCACCGCTTACGATAGAGCGAGGGCGCGCCGGAAACCAGGCGGTTCAGATCGGCCGACGCGCCGTTTCGCCAGACGAAGGCGCGGCTGCCCTCGGCGCCGCCCTCCGCGTCTTCGACCTCGCGGCCGACCCCTTGCCCTTGCGGATCGCTTCGGCCTTCGGCGACGATGCCCTGCTCGGCCCCTGGTCCGCGCCCGGCCCGGCCTGCGGCTTCTCGGCCTGTGGGGCCGGTTCGAGGCGATCGTCCGCGCGGTCCTCGACGATCATCGGGGGCCGGAAGCGTTCCGCCGCGCCGCCGGCCGGCTCGCCGAACGGTTCGGGGCGCGGGTCCCTTTCGAAGAGGCGGGCCTTAAGCGCCTGTTTCCGACCCCGGAAGATTTCGCCCGCGCCGACCTCGAGGCCGCCGGTCTCGACCCCGCGAGGTCGGCGATGCTGCGCGGCCTCGCCCGCGCCGTGCTGGACGGAAAGCTCCGCCTGGACGAGCCGGCCGAGGACGTGATGGCCGACCTCGCCCTCCTCCCCGGCTTCGGCCCATCCCGCGCCCAATGGGTGGCCTTGCGCGGCTATGGCGAACCGGACGCCTTCCCGGCCGACGATCCGGACCTGAGGCGCGCCTTCAGGACGATGTCGGCGGACGGGGTCGCCCCGCGAGCGCGCGCCGAAGCTTGGCGTCCCTGGCGCGGCTACGCCTTCTTCCACCTTTCGCGCGAAGCGGCCGAGCCGGCGCCGGCGGACGTTCCCCGAGCCGAGGGACCTCGGCTTGAAAGTGGGCGGGCGTATGGACCGGAGGCGGTTGAAGAGCCGGGCGAGCGGCTTCGTAGGGCATTGCTCGAACGTAGGCGGGCTGAGGGGCGAAGGGTGCGACGGGTAGCCGGCGAGCCCACATCTGGCGCGCGCCAATCGGCAGTTGATCTGGGAATTGATGCTTTCGTTACCTCATTCAACCGTAGATAAATTCCGTAGTTCTAACAAGGATCGTTCAGCGCTAACGTAATCTGTTTGAGTGACTCTTCACACTTTTGCGCTAGCTTCCAATAATGCTCTCTGAGCGAGCCGTGCATCTCTATTGCATTTCGCCGCAACTTCTCGGCGCCCGCGCCTGGCGCGTGGCCCTTCACCTTGCTTCGAAGCTCGTGAAGGTCGCGTAATGGCTTCAAGATTTCTCGCGCGCGCTCGCCGTCAAATCCATATTGTCTAAGGCACTCTTCTAAAAGCCCGAGTGAGTGGATTCGAAGGTCCGGGTTCGCGGACCGTGTACGCAGCCACTTCTCTTCAAACCCCTCAACAAGCAATTGGTCAAGATGGAGAATTTCGTCCTCCCACTCATCGGGCGAACTTGTAACTGGATAGTGCGCCTTGTCCATGAGCGCTTGGTTTCGGAGCCTCCACCAAGGCACGTTGGAATCCAGGCTTTCGAGATTCAGCTTGAGGGCAATTAGCGGGTCGTAGTAATCCGACCGTTCGCCCTGGAAGTCTGTTCTAAACGCACGTTTCGAAATCCAACCCTTCGGCTGCTCGTTGTATTGCTTCCAATGCAGTTGCTCTTCGTAGGGGAGAGCACGAAGGTAGACCAAATAGGTGTGAACCTGCCCTTCGGCGTTGATATCGAACGTCTTTAGGTACCAAGCGCCTCGGCAGCCAACGGATCGATGATCGAGCGAGTATTTTTCTCGATCGCCCTTGTATTTGAGCAAAACCTCCGGGCGAAAGAACGCAGGTGTTGTATCAAATGGTTTGTCGGATTTCTTGAAGTAGTTCGCCGTCGCCTCCGGGCTACACGATATTTCCTCTATCCGTTCATTTTTCCAATCGACCGCAATGAAACTGGCATATTGCTTGCTGTCATCACGGCCCAATATTTCATTGATAATGGCTTGACGCGATCTTACAAACGGAACGATCTCAATGCCGCGAGCGTAGGCGGCGGCCCCAGGATTGCGGCTGTAGCGATAGCGGATTGTGTCTCCATAGGTTCGCTCGTCCTGGACGGTCGGGTTCCAACTCGTGAAATTGGGATCAGTGTAGGCGAAGTCGAACATTCGAAGAAGTACCGCTTCAGTTAGTGTCGAATATTTTAGCAATTCAGCACGATCAAAGAGAACCATTTTTCCGATTGATTCTGAATTGTCTCCGTTGTTTATTCTAACTACTTTGATAATATCTTCTATATCACCATGCCGATCCAATCTACACCACGCGTCACGTGCCTTCAAATAGTGAAGACCCAGACTATGCACAAACCTTTGCAGGATTTCGCAGTACCGACGTCGCTCTGGCACTCCCTCAAAGTTCCTGATGAAGACGAGTTGCTCGCCTCTCGCGAGCGTCTTACTGCCTGCGTTCGCCAAGGGCGATTCAATGCCGACTGCATCATGGGACGCCCAGATCGACCAGGAATCCCAAGAATTGGCACTCCAGCCCATCAAATCCTCCCAATCTGGAGGGTTGAGGGCATCTCGCGGTACCAGTGCTGAGACCACGTACATATGGCCCGCGGAGAGAAAGAGCACGACGCTGTCCGTCTCGGCATTTCGCGCTAGACACGCGACAGAAGGCTCCATGCTGAGCCACGCGTCTAGCTCGCCCGCGTCCGTCGGCGCGACAAGCGCAGCCGCTATGGCCTTCACAACTGAGCTTTGGTCCCGCATTCGACGAGCTTATCAGATTGGCACCGAAAGAGTGGACAGGATCAATGTGCTCCGATGGCGCGGTGATCGATTTGGACATCAAGCCCCCTCCTTGAGAGTCGACGCTGCGGTCGCCGCTCCTGGCACCCATCCCCCGCTATTTCGCCGGACCAACGTCCATCCCGTCATAGCTGTTCAGTCTCAGCTTGGCGGCGAGGGCGTAGAGCTCCTCGTTGCGCGCCAAAAGGCTCTCGGGCGTATGATGTTCGACGCGCTCGACGTGAAGCTGCCAGAGGTCGGGCACACCGGCGCTTGCTTTCTCCAGCGGCCGGACTTCCACAAGCCTGTAGCCGCGGGCGACCAGGGCCTTGGATGCTTCCTCCAGTTCGGGTTTGCTCGCTGCGGTGAAATAGTATCCCCACAAGAGATCGCCGTTCAAATCCCACGCCGTGTGGGCTTTCATATTGGCGAACATCGCTTCGATCTGAGCGCGGGGAATGTGCGCTGTCGCGGTCTGGGTTTTCGCCGGAGTCGAGAGAAGAACGACCGCGAGGGCGGGCGAGGCCAGAGCACGATTGATCGTCACGAATTTGTCTCCGCCAACCACGGCAGTTTCCCCCTCACCCCCGCAACCCCCGCAGCACCCCCGGCGCCAGCCCCGGCAGGTCCTCGCTGATCAGCCCCGGGCCGAAGGCGTCGGCGCAGGCGGCGTGGATCCAGACAGCGGCGCAGGCGGCTTCGAAGCTTTCCATGCCCTGGGCGATCAGGCCGCCGACGAAGCCGGCGAGGACATCGCCGGAGCCGGCGGTGGCGAGCCAGGGCGTGCCGTTGAGGTTGACCGCCGCGCGGCCGTCGGGGGCGGCGATCACGGTGTCGGGGCCCTTGAGGAGGACGACGGCCTGGGCGCGGCGGGCGGCGGCCCGCACGGCGGCGATGCGCTGAGGCGCGCTTTTCAGGAGGCCCGGGAACACCCGTTCGAACTCCCCGGCGTGGGGGGTGAGCACGTCGTCGCGGTCGAGGGCCGAGAAGAGCTCCTCGGGCTCGTCGCGAAAGACGCTGAGGGCGTCGGCGTCGACCACCAGGGCGGCGCCGGTGCGCGCCAGCGCCAGGACGTTGGAGAGGGTGGCGGGCGTCACCCCGGCCGCCGGGCCGATCACCGCCGCCTCCACCTCGGAGGCCGCCGCCGCCAGTTCCGGGGCGGTCTCGAACGGGCGCAGCATCACCGCCTCCAGATGGGCGGCGTTGGCCATCAGGGCCTCGGGCGGCGAGAGCAGGGTCACCAGGCCCGCCCCGATCCGCAGGGCCGCGCGTGCGGCGAGCCTGGCCGCTCCGGTGCTCCAGGCCTCGCCGCTCACCACGATCAGGCGCCCCCGGGTCGTCTTGTGGGCGGCGACGTCCGGCCAGGGATAGCGCGCCAGCCACAGGTCGGGCGTGTTCTCGAAGAGGGCGGCCGGGGTGGGCGGAAGGCCGATGTCGGCGACCACGACCTCGCCGCACGCACTCCGCCCCGGCTCCAGGACGTGGGCGATCTTTTGGCGATGGAAGGTGACGGTCAGGGCGGCGTGGAAGCAGGCATCGCCGATCGGCCGGCCGGTGTCGCCGCAAAGGCCGCTCGGCACATCGACGGCGACCACACGCTCGCTCGACCGTTCCAGGGCGCGGGCGCGGCGGGCGAGCTCGGCGCTCAGCGGCCGGTCGAGGCCGGCGCCGAAGAGGGCGTCGACGATCAGGGCCTCGGGCGCCCATCCCTCGCCGAGGGCGCGGGTCTCGCCCTCCCACAGGGCGGCGG
>JACDGF010000109.1 GCA_013815405.1 Caulobacteraceae bacterium
CCTGGCCCTGGCCCTGAAGAGCGAGGACGTGACCTTCACCCTGATCCGCGACGGCGACCACCGCCTATCCCGGCCGGCCGACCTGCGGCGCATGATCGCGGCGGTGGAGGAGGTGGCGGGCGGCTGATTTGTATGCGCGCGCCCTGGCGTGAAATCCCCGTTTTCCCTCCTACCGTCACCCCCGGGTGTCAGTCCCGGGGGTCCATGATCGACCGTGCCGGGGTGGCCGCGCCGGGCGCGGCCATGGCTTGCCCCGTGTTCATGGGTAGCCGGGACTGACGCCCGGCTATGACGGGGTGGAGGGGAGTCGCGCCGGATGAACTAACTATCGAGCAGCCCCTCGATTGCCGCGCGAACCTCACCGCCACAGCCTAAGTCCTTGAGCGCGAACGCCACGTTGGCGCGGAGGAGGCCGAGTTTGTCGCCGCAGTCGTGGGTGACGCCTCGATATTCGAGGGCGTGGAAGGGTTGGTCGGCCAGCAGGGCGAGCATGGCGTCGGTGAGTTGGATCTCTCCGCCGGCGCCGGCCCTATGGGCGCCCAGGAGGTCGAAGACGCCGGGCTGGAGGACGTAGCGGCCGGAGATGAACAGGTTGGAGGGTTCGGTTCCCGGCGGGGGCTTTTCGACCATGCCGGTCATGGCGTTCAGCCGGCCATCGAAACCCGCGGCCTCCGCGCCCAGAGACACGATGCCGTATTTGTGGGCCTCTCCGGGCGGGGCCGGCTCGACCACCACGATGTTGCCGCCGACGGCCTCGTAGGCGGCCATGGCCTGGGCGAGGGCGGGCGGGTCGGCGTCCATCAGCATGTCGGGGAGCATGACCGCGAACGCCTCGTCGCCGACGACGTCGCGGGCGCACCACACCGCGTGGCCGAGGCCGAGCGGCGCCATCTGGCGGACGAAGCTCATCGCGCCTGGATCGCTCAGGTCGGCGCGGACGTCAGCCAGGATGTCGCTCTTGCCCTTGGCCGCGAGCTGGGCCTCCAGTTCGAACCCGTGGTCGAAATAATCCTCGATGGCGCCCTGGCCCCGCCCGACGATGAACACGAAGTGCTCGATGCCGGCGGCCCGGCCCTCCGCCACCACATGGGCCAGGATCGGCCGGTCGAAGACGTTGAGCAGATTCTTTGGGGTGGTCTTGGCGGCGGGGAGGATCCGCGTACCCAGCCCCGCCACCGGCAGCACCGCTTTTCGCACCCGCTTCATGGCGTCCCCGCGACAGCCCCCTGGCGGGGCTATTCGACGGTGACCGATTTGGCAAGGTTGCGCGGCTGGTCGACGTCGGCGCCCTTGAACACGCCCACCTGATAGGCGAGCAATTGTAGGGGGACCGCGAAGACCAGGGGCGCGATCAGGGGATCGCAGGCCGGGGCGACCACCAGCTTGGCCTCGGGCGGCGCGCGGGCGGCGCCCGCCTCGTCGGTGATCAGGATGACCGGCCCTTCCCGGGCCATCACCTCGCTGATGTTGGACAGGGTCTTTTCGAACAGGGCGTCGGAGGGGGCGACCACCACCACCGGGGTCGCTTCGTCGATCAGGGCGATCGGCCCATGCTTCATCTCGCCCGCCGCATAGCCCTCGGCGTGGATGTAGCTGACCTCTTTGAGCTTCAGCGCCCCTTCCATGGCCAGCGGGAACATCGCTCCGCGGCCCAAATATAGGACGTCGCGCGCCCGGGCGACGAGGTGGGAGACGGCGCGGACCTGATCCTCGACGGCGAGCGCCTGGGCCAGCAGGCGCGGGGCCTCCAGCAGGATCGCGACCCGGCGCCGTTCCTCGGCCTCGTCGATGCGGCCCCTCTGGCGGGCGGCGGCGATGGCCAGGGCGGTCAGGACCGACACCTGGGCGGTGAACGCCTTGGTGGAGAGAACGCAGATCTCCGGCCCGGCGTTGGTGGGCCACAGGACGCCCGCTTCCCGGGCCATGGAGGATTCATGGGCGTTGACGACGGCCGCGGTGGCCAGGCCCCGCTCCTTGCACCAGCGCAGCGCCGCCAAGGTGTCGGCCGTTTCCCCCGACTGGGAGATGGCCACCGCCAGGGTGTCTGGCGACACCGCCGCCTCGCGGTAGCGGAACTCCGAGGCCACCTCGACGTCGACCGGCAGGCCGGCCAGGCTCTCGATCAGGTATTTGCCGATCAGGCCGGCGTAGTAGGCGGTGCCGCAGGCCAGGATCTGCAGCCGGTCCACGGCCTGGAAATCGAACCCGCCCGGGGCCTCGGCGCGGCCGGCGATCGGATCGACGTAGCTCGCCAGGGTGTGCTGGCAGGCGTCGGGCTGGTCATGGATCTCCTTTTCCATGAAGTGCCGGTAGTTGCCCTTCTCGACCAGGGCGGCCGAGGCGGCGACGAGCTGGATGGGCCGTTCGACCCTGGCGCCCGCGGCGTCGAAGATCCGCGCCTCCCCGTGGTCGATGGCGACATGGTCGCCCTCCTCCAGATAGGCGATGCGCTTGGTGAAGGGCCCGACGGCCAGGGCGTCGGAGCCGATGAACATCTCGCCCTCGCCGTAACCCACGACCAGCGGGCTGCCCCGCCGCGCGCCCATGACCAGATCGTCATGGCCCTCGACGAGGACGGCCAGGGCGTAGGCGCCGGTCAGGCGGTCCAGGGCGGCCTTCAACGCCGCCATCGGTTCCTGTCCCGCGGCCAGCCCTTCGTCGATCAGATGAGCCACCACCTCGGTGTCGGTGTCGCTCTGGAAGACGCGGCCCCTTCCCTGGAGTTCGGCCTTCAGGGCCGCGAAATTCTCGATGATGCCGTTGTGCGCGACGCTGACACGGCCGGCCGTCTGCGGGTGGGCGTTGCCCGCCGAAGGGGCGCCGTGGGTGGCCCAGCGGGTGTGGCCGATGCCCACCGTGGCGTCGAGGGGCTGGGCGGCGAGCGCCGCCTCCAGCTCGCGGATCTTGCCCTTGGCGCGGCGCCGTTCGACGTGGCCGCCCACGACGCCGGCCACCCCGGCCGAGTCGTAGCCGCGATACTCCAGGCGCCTGAGGGTCTCGATCAGGCGCCCGCTCACCGGTTCGACCCCCACGATGCCGATGATGCCGCACATGGTCTTCACCCACCCGCTTGGAAACGGCTTTGCGCTGGAATGATCCGGCGGTTAGTCTTCGCCGAGCCGAACGCGCCGCGAGCCCTTTAGCATTCGCCAACGATCGGCCCTGTAAACCTTTCGTTTCGCATCGTTTCCGCCCGGCGAGAACGTAAAAATTCATGACCAGAGCGTCCTATTTCGGCACCGACGGCATCCGCGGCCAAGCCAATCTCTTCCCGATGACCGCCGAGGTCGCCCTGCGGGTGGGCATGGCGGCGGGCAAGCTGTTCCGCTCGGCGGACGACCGGCGCCATCTGGTGGTGATCGGCAAGGACACCCGCCTGTCGGGCTATATGATCGAACCGGCCCTGGTGGCGGGCCTGACCAGCGTGGGCATGGACGTGCGCCTGTTCGGCCCCCTGCCCACCCCGGCGGTGGCGATGATGACCCGCTCGATGCGGGCGGATCTCGGGGTGATGATTTCCGCCTCCCACAACAGCTTCGCCGACAACGGCATCAAGCTCTTCGGCCCCGACGGCTACAAGCTCTCCGACGCCATGGAGGCGCGGATCGAGGCCCATATGGACGAAGGCCTCCAGGAAGGCCTCGCCGGCCCCAAGCAACTGGGGCGGGTGGCGCGGATGGACGAGGCCCAGGCGCGCTACATCGAGATCGTCAAGGCGACCTTGCCCCGCGCCCTGCGCCTGACCGGGCTTCGGGTGGTCATCGATTGCGCCCACGGCGCGGCCTATCGCGTGGCCCCGACCGCGCTCTGGGAGCTGGGGGCCGAGGTCAAGGAGATCGGGGTCTCCCCCAACGGCTTCAACATCAACGAGGAGTGCGGCTCGACTCATCCGGGGGCGCTCGTCGCCGCGGTCCGGGAATATCGCGCCGACATCGGCATCGCGTTGGACGGCGACGCCGATCGCCTGGTGATCTGCGACGAGAAGGGCCAGGTCGTCGACGGCGACCAGATCATGGCCCTGATCGCCGCCGCCTGGGCCGACCAGCGGCGGCTGGCGGGCGGCGGGGTGGTGGCGACGGTGATGTCCAACCTGGGCCTGGAACGGTTCCTCGCCGCCCGCGGCCTCGCGCTGGAGCGCACCGCCGTGGGCGACCGCTCGGTCATGGCGCGCATGCGGGAGGGCGCGTTCAACCTCGGCGGCGAGGCCTCCGGCCACATCATCATGTCCGACTATTCCACCACCGGCGACGGCCTGATCGCGGCCCTGCAGGTCCTGGCCGAACTGGTCCGCTCCAAAAAGCCCATGAGCGCGCTGGCCCGCCAGTTCGAGCCGGCCCCCCAGAGGCTGGAGAACGTGCGCTTCTCCGGCGGCGCCCCCTTGGAGAGCGCCGGGGTCAAGGCGGCGATCGCGCAGGCGGAAACCAAGCTGAACGGCTGCGGCCGACTCCTGGTCCGCGCCTCCGGCACCGAGCCGATGATCCGCATCATGGCCGAGGGCGACGACGAAAAGCTGATCCGTCAGCTGGTGCGCGAAATCGCCGGGGCGGTGAAGGCGGCGGCGGGCGGGTAGGCTGACCGGAGGAACCGCCCCCTCACACCTCCTGGTTGTACGCCCCCACCGCCGAATGCCGCGCGAGGCGGGGTTTGACTTCGTCGCGGAACAGGGCGCGCATGTCGTCGGCGGAGGCGGTGCTTTCCACCACCACCACCAGTTCGGGCTTGTTGGAGGAAGCGCGCACCAGGAGCCAGGAGCCGTCCTCCAGGGCCACCCGGACGCCGTTGACGGTGATAACCTCCGCGATGGCGCGGCCGAGGATCGGATCACGGGCGGCGGCCAGGGCCTGGTATTCCGCCACAACCGCCTCGACCACGCCGTACTTGAGCTCGTCGGCGCAGTGGGGGCTCATGGTCAGGGAGGTGAAGGCGACCGGCAGGGCGCGCCTGAGTTCGCTGAGCCTGCGGCCAGGGTTGCGGTCGAGCATGGCGAGGATCGACGCCGCGGCGGTCAGGCCGCAGTCGTAGCCGCGGCCCAGCGGGGCGTTGAAGAAGAAGTGGCCGGACTTTTCGAAACCCGCCAAAGCCCCGATCTCGGCGGTCTTGCGCTTGATGTAGCTGTGGCCGGTCTTCCAGTAGAGGGTGGTCGCGCCGTGGGCGGCCAGCACCGCGTCGGTGGCGTAGAGGCCGGTGGACTTCACGTCGACCACGAAGCGCGCGCCCGGGTGCAGCGGGGCGAGGTCGCGGGCCAGCATCAGGCCGATCTTGTCGGCGAAGATCTCCTCGCCTGTATCGTCCACCACCCCGCAGCGGTCGCCGTCGCCGTCGAAGCCGAGCGCCAGGTCGGCGCCGTGCGCCCGCACCGCCTCGCCCATGGCGTGGAGCATCTCCGCGTCCTCGGGATTGGGGTTGTAGCGCGGGAAGGTCCAGTCCAGAGCGCAATCAAGCTCGATCACCTCCGCCCCCATGCGCCTCAGGCCCTCCGGGGCGAAGGCGCCGGCGGTGCCGTTGCCGCAGGCGCAGACCACCTTCAGGGGGCGCTTCAGCGCGCAACGGGACGCGGCGTCGGCGATGTAGCGCTCGGCGACGCCGGCGACGTGGGTCACGGTCCCACCGGGTCGCTCCTCGAACCGGCCGGAGAGCACGATCGCCTTGAGCCGGCCGATCTCGTCGGGGCCGAAGGTCAGCGGCGGGCCGGCCCCCATCTTCACCCCGGTCCAGCCGTTCTCGTTGTGGCTGGCGGTGACCATGGCGACGCACGGGGCGTCGAGATCGAACTGGGCGAAATAGGCGGTGGGCGAGAGGCAGAGGCCGATGTCCAGCACCTCGCAGCCGGCGCCCACCAGCCCCAGGGTCAGGGCCTGTTTCACCGACAGGGAATAGGAGCGGAAGTCGTGGCCGACGACGATGCGGCGCTCGCCCAGCTCCTGGATATAGGTCCCCAATCCGAGGCCCAGCGCCTGGACGCCCAGGAGGTTGATCTCCGAGCCCAGCAGCCAGCGGGCGTCGTATTCCCGAAAGCCGGTCGCCTTGACGAGCGGCGTCGTCTCATAGGCGAGGGTGTTAGGAGAGAGGTCGGCGCGGGGGCTGGGGAACATGGCGCCTCTTTGGCATGGCTCGCCGCGCCGGTTCAACCTTACAAAGTCCAGCGGTCCATACGGAGACCGCAGTCGCGGGCCCCCCTTAACCACCCAGCAAGAACTTATAAGACTAGAATCAGACATGGAGCCGCTATAACATTCAAATTATTTCAACTGTCTCCCCAAAAGTCATATATCCTCGATTGTCGATCGATTTACTTGAGGTTGAAAGACTCCCAAATTTAACGGCGAATTCCCCGAACTCCCGCGGCCACAGCAAAAACCGATGGACAAATTTTTCCTCCGCCCCTCCAGTTTTTACTGCCGGTTCCATATCGAATTCATCAAATCTTATTCGGGCACGTCGGCTATCAAAGGCGTTTATAACAATTGACATAGAGGTTTCTACCTCGGCTTTTAAATACATAATACTAGTATATCTATAACCCGAGTTAACATCACCTACAATTAACATAATTTTGACAGAGTTAATGTTTGTCACAATTTCAGCTTTGTCGAGAAGTGAGCCGCGAAGGTCATAACGTCGTGTAAAGTCTATAATTGACCGACCTATTGTATCTGGAAATGTCAGTAAAAACGCATCGTAGTCAGCAATTGTCTTTGTAACTGTACCTTCATCTGGATCGGAAGCCCAGTAATGAGAAAAAAAGCGCATGTTCGTGACTCTCAAAACAAGAAATGGGCTAACCTGGCGGGGCCCAGCCATTCTGGAAGAGCCAGTTTCTGACCGCATTGGAAACGCCGCCCCCACCATGCTTCCAAGTGCCGTCACGATTGAGGGCTCGACCATCCTTCAGCTCAACGTGATCCTGCTCAAAAGCGCCCCGGCCCTGGTCGACCCGGTCGACATCTCTTGGAGCCTGTCCGCGCTCGACCTGCCTCTGCATGTTGCCGGCTGAACTCGATTTTCCAGGCCCGCCGCCACCGCCGCCGCCGTGGCAGGAAGCGGAAATCATCCAGCCGCCGGCGGCGCCGAGCGGCGCACCAGCGTATCCGCCAAAATCCGCTCCTCCCGCACTGACAGGTACCGCACCGAGGCCGCCCACAGGGGCGCCGGCCGCCGC
>JACDGF010000110.1 GCA_013815405.1 Caulobacteraceae bacterium
CCCACTGACCTATCCGACCCCCGAGGGCCGGGCCGCGGCAAAACGTCTCGCCGGCGCCCTCGACCCGGCCTCCGCCGCCCTGGCCAAACAGGCGATCGATGATCCTCCGGTGCTCGACGACCATCTCGAAGCCCTGCAGGCGCGCGGGTTCGGCGATCCCCTGCTCGTCGATTTGGCCAAGGAAATCATCCGCCTGCGTATCGACGCGGACAAGCTTGACAGTGAGGCCCTGCGACGCCATCTGGCCAGTAGTGGATTTAGCGCGCTGCTGATTGACATCGACCGGGCCGCCACGCACGCGGGCGCGCCCTTCCCCAATGAGGGTGTCACGCTCGCCGCCGCCAGGTCCCAGTGGTCGCATGCCTTCGAGGCCCTGAACCGCATGGCCGCGCTGGAGGAAGCCCTGACCGCCGCCAAGCAGGACTTGGGCGGGGGGGCCGGCGCATCCGCGTTCAAGGCGCTCAAGACGCAACGCGACGCGCTGCGACGGGCGATCAAGACGGGACAGATTTGGGAACCGTACGAACGGTCTTGAGGGCGCATCCCTTCGGGCCGGATTCGTCGGTCAATCACTTTTCGGCGCCGCTGGCTCAGAGGCTGGGCGCGCCGACGCCGGAGAATTCGATGAGCACCATCACCGCCGCCGCCGAGCCCGTGGAAGCCGAAACGCCTCCCGCGAGCGATGGGCCGCTGCTCGACCTCACCGACGCCGGGGTCAAGAAATTCATCAAGCTGGCCAAGGCCCGCGGCTACGTCACCATGGATGAGCTGAACAAGGTTCTGCCTTCCGAGGAGGTGACCTCCGAATCCATCGAGGACACCCTGGCGATGCTCTCGGAGATGGGCGTCAATGTCGTCGATGCCGAGGAGGAGCCGGCGGAGGCGACCGAGGTCGTCGTTCGCGAGGAGACCGCCGTCGCGGAGGCGGCCGACAAGCAGAGCGCCTTCGACCGCACCGACGACCCGGTGCGGATGTACCTGCGTGAAATGGGCTCGGTGGAGCTGCTCTCCCGCGAAGGGGAGATCGCCATCGCCAAGCGCATCGAGGCCGGCCGCGACACCATGATCCGGGGCCTGTGCGAAAGCGCCCTGACCTTCGAGGCGATCATGGTCTGGCGCGAGGAGCTCGGCATGGGCCGCATCCTCCTGCGCGAAGTGATCGACCTGGAACAGACCTACGGCGGCCAGGTGGCCCAGGCGCTCTCCGACGCGGCCGTGGCCGGCGAGGCGCACGATGCCGAGGTCGCCGCCCAGCCGCCCGACGACGAGGACGGGACGCGAGCCGCCGCCGCCGAGGCGGCCGAGGAGGACGATTTCGACGACGGCGCCGGCCCCACCATCAGCGCCATGGAAGGCGAGCTTCGCGAAGGGGTCATGGCCACCCTCGACGCCATCGCCGCCGAGTTCGAGGCCTTCCGCCGCCTGCAGGAAAAGCTGGTAGTCCACCGCCTCAAGGGGGCCGACCTCACCGCCGCCGACCGCAAGGCCTATGAGGCCGCCACCACCACCATCGTCAACCACCTCAAGACCCTGAAGCTCAACAACAACCGCATCGAGGCCCTGGTCGAGCAGCTCTATACGATCAACAAGCGGCTGATGGGCCTGGAGGGGCGCCTGTTGCGCCTGGCCGACAGCTACGGCATCTCCCGGACCGAATTCATCAAGGCCTATTTCGGCTCGGAGATGAACCCGACTTGGCGCGAGACGATCCGCGAGCTGGGCGTGCGCTGGACCAAGTTCGCCGAGAACGACGCCGCCCAGATCGGCGCCATCCGCCAGGAGATCGCGGCGCTCGCCACCGAATCGGGCGTGCCGATCGACGACTACCGGCGCATCGTCCACACGGTGCAAAAGGGCGAGCGCGAGGCGCGCCAGGCCAAGAAGGAGATGGTCGAGGCCAACCTGCGCCTGGTCATCTCGATCGCCAAAAAATATACCAACCGGGGCCTGCAGTTCCTCGATCTCATCCAGGAAGGCAACATCGGCCTGATGAAGGCGGTGGACAAGTTCGAGTACCGCCGGGGCTACAAGTTCTCCACCTACGCCACCTGGTGGATCCGCCAGGCGATCACCCGCTCGATCGCCGACCAGGCGCGCACCATCCGCATCCCGGTGCACATGATCGAGACGATCAACAAGATCGTCCGCACCAGCCGCCAGATGCTCCACGAGATCGGTCGCGAGCCGACGCCCGAGGAGCTGGCCGAGAAGCTGGCCATGCCGCTGGAAAAGGTGCGCAAGGTGCTGAAGATCGCCAAGGAGCCGATCAGCCTGGAGACCCCGATCGGCGACGAGGAGGACAGCCATCTGGGCGACTTCATCGAGGACAAGAACGCCGTCCTGCCCATCGACGCCGCCATCCAGTCCAACCTGCGCGAGACCACCACGAGGGTGCTGGCCTCCCTCACCCCCCGTGAGGAGCGGGTGCTGCGCATGCGCTTCGGCATCGGCATGAACACCGACCATACCCTGGAGGAAGTCGGCCAGCAGTTCAGCGTCACCCGCGAACGCATCCGCCAGATCGAGGCCAAGGCGTTGCGCAAGCTGAAGCACCCCAGCCGGAGCCGTAAGCTGCGGAGCTTTTTGGATAGTTAGGAGCCCGATCGGCCGCCTTCGTGTCTGGGGCGGCCTGTCAGGTCCAGGGATCCACCACCTGCACACCCAGGCCGTGGAAATCCCGCGCGTTGCGCGTCACCACGGACAGGCCCGCCACGGCGGCCGAAGCGCCGATCAGGGCGTCTATGGGCGAGGCCGAACCCCTTGCGCCGAGGCGGCCCCAGCTTTGGGCGACCCGATCATCGATCGGGATGACGCGGGCGCCGAGCCACTCGGTCAGATCGTTTTCCAGCCACATTCTGAGCGACTCGCGCTTGGCGCCGGGGTCCAGCATCTCGATTCCCCGGCGAATCTCGCCCAGGCAAAGGACGCTGGTGTGGATATCCCTGTCGGCGACCTGGTCGATCCACGACAGAAAGCCGAGGTTGGCTCTCGGTTTGGCCGTTTCGGAAAGGGCGACCGTATCGAACAGCCACATTAAAGCTCGCCCGTTCGCCAAGCGGCCGCGCGGGGCGGCAATCTCAGCTCAAAATCCGCCAGCGGGGAGGCCAGCATGAATTGTCGGAACGAGACCGGCTTTTCGACTTCTGGTCTCTCGCCGCTGGCTACGTGCCTTCGCAGGATGGCGTCCAGTTCGCGGCGAACCGCCCGGATGGCGGCGGTGTCGACCCCGCCTCTGGGTGCAAAGGAAACGGGCTTGGCGAAAGTGATCTGGCCGGTCTGAGGCATTCGCCTTTTAAATCCGGCCCTCATCAGACCTTCGGCGCACCGCGGCGCCTCGACGGTTCCTTCGCCATAGAACTGAACGCCAAGGAAATCCTGTTCAAGGCGCGGCTGGGACGTCGCCCAGTAGCGTACGCCCGGAGCGATCGGCAAAGACCTCAGATAGCGGCCGCTGGCGGCCCGACTCGCCGGCAAAACTCCCAGCGCGCCCAGCACCACGCCAGCCCTTTCCCGCACGGAAACCGGCGACATCCAATTCCTCCTCACCGCCGAACTTCAAATAGATATGAAATTCATAAATCACTGTCAACGTCGAGAAACCCATGGGGCGGGGCAATCGGGTGAACGGCTTTTTTCAACCACCAACCGCACGAACCGCACGAACCAAGCAAGCAACCTGCGCGCCAAGCGCCGCCCCATCTGGAAAATCCCGCACATTCGGGGGGTTCGTGCGGTTCGTGGTTTGACTTTTTTGGCCTTCGGCCGGGGCCGTTCAGTCAAGACGGCTTCACCCGATCGCCCTGACCCATCGGGCGTCCTCACGCCATGTAGCGCGGAGAGGGCGACATCCCGTCTTGACCCGAAGTCCAGGCCCTCGCAGGTGTCGGGTATGACAACGCCCGCGACGATCGATGGCCCCAGGGTCGCCCCCGCCTCCGGAGGCGCTCCGCGCTCGATGGTCATCTTCCTGCATGGCTACGGCTCCAACGGAGCGGACTTGATCGGCTTGGCGCCCTATTGGCGGGGCGTATTGCCCGACACGGTGTTCCTCTCGCCCAATGCGCCGGAGGCCTGCCCGGGGGCGCCGGGCGGCTATCAGTGGTGGGGGCTTTCCAGCTTCGACGCCCAGGCGCGGGCGGCGGGCGCACGGCGCGCGGCGCCGGTGCTGGACGCCTTCATCGAAGCTGAACTGGCGCGGTATGGGCTTTCGGATGACCGGCTGGCGCTGGTCGGCTTCAGCCAGGGGACGATGATGGCCCTGCAGGTGGGGCTTCGCCGGCGGCGCCCACCGGCCGGGATCGTGGGCTATTCGGGCATGCTGTCGGAAGCCCCACCCGAGGACGGCGCCAAGCCGCCCATTCTGCTCATCCATGGGGATGCCGATCCGATGATCCCGATCGCCGCCTTCCATTCCGCGAGGGCTGCCCTGGCCAGGGGCGGATACGAGGTCGAGAGCCGCGTCTCGCCCGGGCTCGGCCACAGCATCGACCAGGCCGGCCTGGACCTCGGCGGCCGGTTCCTGGCCCGGGTGCTGCGGGTGGGCGCCGACGCCTCTTGAGGTCAGACCGCTCCGGCGGCGATCAGGCTTCGGGCGCATTCGAGGACGGTTTCCTCCATCGGGCGAGGTCGCCAGCCGAGCAGGGACTGGGCCTTGGCCGAGGTGAAGGTGCGCTTGCGACCGAGGCCGGGGGTCACGCTCTTCAGGTCGCGGTCGAAGAGGGCCGCGAAGCGCAGGAGAATATCGGGCGCCTTGCGGGTCGGAACCTTGGCCGCCGCCTCGCCCAGACGCGCGCGCAGCAAGGCGGCCAAGTCGCCCATCCAGGCGAAGTCCCCGGCGGCGATGAAGCGCTGGCCGGCGGCTTCGGGGGCGGTCATCGCCCGGATATGCAGGTCGGCGACGTCGCGCACGTCGACGATATTGAACCCGAGCCGGGGCAGCCCGGGGATCTTTCCCGACAGCAGGCGCTGCACGACCTGCACCGAGTCGGAGAAATCCTTGCCGAGCACCGGCCCCAGCACCAGCGCCGGATTGACGACCGCCAGACTTGTCGTTCCGCCCGACGAGCCCATGAGATCCCAGGCCGCGCGTTCGGCGATCGTCTTGGAACGGGCATAGGCGCCGGTCCCCGGGGCGTCCGGGTCGGTCCACACCGACTCGTCGCTGGCCCCGTCGGGGTGGCTCAAGGGCGTACTCGTGGCGGCCACCGAAGAGGTCATCACCACCCGCTTCACGCCGGCCTTGATGGCGGCGTTCAGGGCGCGCAGGGCCCCGTCCCGCGCTGGGACGATCAGGTCCTGGGGATCCTTTGGCTCGGGCACGCCAAGAGGGGAGGCGACGTGAAGCACGTAGTCGCAGCCCTGGGCCGCCGCGTCCCATCCCTCGTCGCGCGTCAGATTGGCGGCGTGAAAGCTCAGGCGATCACTGGGATCGACCACCGTCCCCAAGGTCGCCCGAACCCCCGCCTCGCGGGAAAGGTCACGCACCGTCGTGCGCACCCGATATCCCTGTTGCAGAAGCTCGATCACGCACCAGCCGCCGATATACCCCGACCCGCCGGTCACCAGCACCGTTTCGCCGTCCGCCATGGTTCGTCCCTCGAGCCCGACTTATCGCCGATAAGGTAAGAGCCGGCGCCCGGCAAGGACGGGATGACGAATTTTTTCGCCCGTCGGGAATATCGGCGCCGCGGCGCGCGTCTAGACCTTCGACCGACACTTCTCACACTCGGACCACGATGATGACCTTTCCCGACTCCCCCCGCCCCGACCGGCGCGGTTTCCTCGAATGCATGACTTGGGCCGGGGCCGGCCTGGCGTGGACGGTAGCGGGCGGCGTGCCGGGCGCCGCCGACCTCGGCCCAGCCGCGGCCGCGACACGGCTCCGGATCCAGCCCTTCACCTTCGTCCAGGTGAGCGACAGCCATATCGGTTTTTCCAAGCCCGCTAATCCGGACGCCCGCGCCACCTTCCGCGAGGCGGTGGCCAAGATCCGAAACCTGCCGACGACGCCGGCCTTTATCGTCCACACTGGCGACGTGAGCCAGCTTTCCAAGGACGCGGAGTTCGACGACGCCGACCAGATCCTCAAGGAAGCGGGGCTGCCGGTCTTCCACATCCCCGGCGAACACGACGTACTGGACGAGGGGGCCGGCGCGGCCTTTCTCGCCCGTTACGGCAAGGGCGCCACGGGCGGCGGCTGGTACGCCTTCGATCACGCCGGCGTCCATTTCGTGGCCCTGGTCAATGTCGTCGACCTCAAGGCGGGGGGCCTGGGCAACCTGGGCGAAAGCCAGCTGGCCTGGCTCCAGAACGATCTGGCCGGCCGCTCGGCCAGGACCCCGATCGTGGTCCTGGCCCACATTCCGCTGTGGGCGGTCTATCCTCAATGGGGTTGGGGCACCGATGACGGCGCCCGGGCGCTGGGGCTTCTGCGCCGCTTCGGCTCGGTCACCGTGCTCAACGGCCACATTCATCAGATTCTGCAAAAGGTGGAGGGGACCATCACCTTCCACACCGCCCGTTCGACCGCCTTTCCTCAGCCGGCGCCGGGGACCGCGCCGGGCCCCGGCCCGATGACGGGTCCCGCCGGCCAGCTGGCCGCGGTCTTGGGCGTCCGGGAGGTGAGCTTCGCCAGGGCCGGCCGCGCGCCGGGCCTTGCCGACACCACCCTCGCCGCCTGATCCCCCCATCCTCACCTGGAGTTCGATCTTGAATCACGCCCTCGATCGCGCCCGGCTCGTTATGGCCGGCCTCGCCCTCCTCACCCTCGCCGCGCCGGGTCCCGCCCCGGCCAGGACCGCGCCGCCGGCCGGAAAGGTCATCTCGATCAGCAATTTCAGTTTCGGCGACATGAGCGTCGCCGTGCCGGCGGGCGCGACCGTCACCTAGGTGAACGACGACGATACGCCCCATACGGTGCGGGCGGTGGACGGGTCCTTCCACTCCAAGGCCCTGGACACCGGCGACCGCTACGCCTTCACCTTCACCCGGCCCGGCGTGTACAGCTACTTCTGTTCGCTGCACCCCAGGATGACCGCCAAGGTGATCGTCAAGACCCCGTGATCTCCGGCGCCCCGCCCATGACCGGACGCATCGTCAACTTTCGAACCAGCCGCGCCGAGCCGCCCGAGGCCCGGCGTGGTGGGCCGCGCCGGGCC
>JACDGF010000111.1 GCA_013815405.1 Caulobacteraceae bacterium
CTACACTATTGCGTGGACAATATTAAAAACGCCGCCCCCCTCACCTCCACCTATGCCCTGAGCGCCGCCACCGCCCCCTACATCTCCGCCCTGGCGGCCCTGGGCGTCGAAGCCGCCCTCGCCGCCGACCCCGGCTTCGCGGAGGGCCTCAACGTCAAGTCCGGGCGGGTGGTCCACAAGGCCGCGGCCCACTCGCTGGGGATGGACTGAGGGGGTAATTTCCGGGGATCGTACCCGCCGCCCGACGCCCCCTCCGTCGGCGCGCTGGATGGCTCAAGCCACCTGCACCCTCGGCCCAACGAGCATCGGCGGCGCGTGCGGTCGCCGGGAAGCCCCGGCCTCCAACCCCGCTCCTCCTCCGCCCAACCCCGCCATGGCGGCGATGAAGCGCTGACCGGCGGGCGGCAGTTTCGCGGCCAAGCTGGCCGGACCGTGGATGATCGTCCCGCCGTGGCCGTCGGCGGCGGCGACGAAGGTGGAGGACCTATAGTCGCCCGCGAGGCGGAGCCTGGCGGTGTGGGTCCCGTCGGTGACGGTGAGCACGCGGCGGGTCTCGTCGCCGGCATAGGTGGCCTTGGTCGCCCCGCCAAAGGCGATGTCGTCCAGGTCCAGGGAGGTTCCGCCGGTCTTGGAAAAGCCGGTGATGGTTCCGCGGTAGGCTTGCGACTGGCCGAGTTCGAGGACGCCGGTCGCGCCGCTGAAGGCGACGTGCTGGGTGAAGGCGGCGGCGAAATCGATCGTGCCGCCGTTGATCTTGACCTTGCCCGAACCGGTGACCGTGCCCGTCACCACCAGCTCGCCGCCCCGCGCCTTCAGGACGCCGCCGTTGTCGACCGCGCCTTGGAGGGTGAGCACCCCGGTCCCGGCGGCCTTGATCAGGCCGGCGTTGGTCACGTCGCCCGTCTTGCCGCCCCCCAGGGTCAGGATCCCCAGATCGATCACCCTGTGGCCGGCGGCGATGGTCACCGCGCCGGAGGAAGCGAACCCCGCCGCCGCGCCGATCCTCGTGCTGCCAAAATCGGTGGGTGGTGACCCCCTCGAAGCCCTCGATCGTCGCGCGCGCGTGGCCGGCGTCGCCGTTGGTCAGGCTCGAGCCGTTTTCGAGATCGGCCCCGGATCCGCCGGAGTTGCCGAGGCCCCTGAGGGTCCCGAAATTAGTCGCCGTCGCGGAAGAGTTGAGATACAGCCCGATTCTCCCCTCGATCAAGGCGGCGGCGTTGTTGAGGGAGCCATTGGCGATCGAGCCGCCGCCGCCCAGCCGCACGCCGGCATTGAGCGGGTTGGAGCCGGTCCCCCGGATCGTCCCGAAATTCTCCACCCGCGCGAAGCCGAAGGTCACCACGCCGGCGCCGCCTTCGATCAGCGCCGAACGATCCGCGCCACCGCCGTTGGCGACCGAGCCGCCGGTGGCCAGATAGATGCCGTAGCCACCCAAGCCGTGGATGGTTCCGAAGTTGGCGATCGTCGCGTCCGCGCCAAGAGCCTCACGCCGCGAGGGCCTTCGACGAGAGCGGTCCGGTCGTCGGCGCTGCCATTGGTCAGCCCGCCGCTCTGGTCGAACCGGACGCCTTCCTCGTAGAAGCCCCTGATCGTGCCGTAGTTGACGACACCGTGGGAGAACTGGAGATAGACCCCGGTCCCGCCCTCGATCAGGGCTTGCGCGTCGCTTGCGCTTCCGTTGATCACCACCTCGCCAGCGATCAGGTGCACCCACTACGAATACCGCCCGCTCAGCGTGCGGATGGTTCCGAGGTTGCGGACGTACGCATTGCGGCCCTCGAGGAACACGCCGGCTACGCCCTCGATGAGCGCGGACCGGTCGGAATTCGAGCCGTTGGTGACGTGGCCCTCGTTGAAGCAGGCCACCGCATAGCCGATGGTCCCCCGGATCGTGCCGTAGTTGGTGACCGCGCCGTAGCTGCCCGCGATATTCACCCCGCTGGAGCCCTCGATCAGGGCGCCGGTGTTGGCGAACGACCCATTGGTGACGGTTCCGCCCACTTGAAGGTCGATCCCGCGAAAGCTCCCGGACGCATAGACCCGGCCGTAGTTGTAGATGTTCGCATAGTGGTCCGAAAACACCCCTTGGCCGCCGACCCCGGCCGTCGCCTCGACGATCAGCCGATCGACCCCCGAGGCGAGCGTATAGCCGGCCGCGACATAGGTGTTGGAAAGGGTCTTGGTGGTCATCGGGCGCGCCTCTCGCTCGGCGGGCCTCGCGGCGGACCCGCCACGCCCGCGACCTTACCCCTCCGGCGCGCGGGCTTCCAGCCCGCTCGGGCCGCCGCCGGACGCCCCCTCACCACTTCGTGGTTCCCCCCGCGAGATAGGAGTAGAATAGCGGGAACTCAATTTTCCTTCACTCCTCCCTTGCGAAGCGGGGGATGTGGCGGCCCGCTCTCCCGCGCCCTCGACTTGATCGGGGGCAAGCAGGGGGCGTCCGGCGGCGCGCTCGTGGCCCGATCCCCCTCACATCACCTTCCAGCCGAGTCTTTCCGGCGGGGGCTTGGGCCAGCGGCAACGCGGATGAGCGAAGGCGCGACAGGCGCGATTCCTTCATGTTATTGATCGCTCATGACTGAACCCGCCTACAACGTCGGAGCCTATTCGTTGGCCGAGGCCGGCAGGCTGCTCGGCGTGCCCCCGGCGACCATCCGCCGCTGGCTGTTCGGCTACAGCTATGATCACCACGGTCCCCGCACCCAACAACTGCCCTTGTGGCGGCCGCAATACGGGGTGGACCAGGACGAGCCCTTGCTCGGTTTCCGCGACCTGATCGAAGCGCGCATCGTGCGCCAGTTTCGCTCGCGCGGAATAGGGTTGCCGACCATCCGCGAGTGCCTTCGCCTGGCGAGGGAATGGGTCTCCGACGATCACCCCTTCTCCACGCGGCGCTTCAAGACGGACGGCAAGCGGATATTCTTTCAGCAAAGGGACGGCTTGGACGCGAAGTTCCTGCTCGATCTAAGACTTCGCCAGTTCCTCTTTCGCGAGATCGTCGCGCCTTCGTTTGTCGATCTCGATTGGGACGCCGAGACCGCCTCGCGGTGGTGGCTTCTGCCCGACAAGAAGACGATCGTGCTTGATCCGACCCGCTCGTTCGGCCAACCGATCGTCGCCGAAAACGGCGTGCCCACCGCGCGCCTGGCGCAAGCGGTGGCGGCGGAGGGCTCGGTGAGCCGGGTCGCCCAGCTGTTCGAGCTGAAGCCCGCCGTCGTCCGCGATGCGCTCACGTTCGAGCACCGAGGAGTGGACAAACTCGCGGCGTGAAGCTGCTGGTCGACAACAACCTTCCGCCGCGCCTGGCGGTCGCGCTCGCCGCCATCTTCGCGCCCGATGACACGGTGGTGGCGATCCGTGAGAAATTCGGGCGCTCCGACCTAAAGGATGAAGATTGGATCCCCACGTTGGGGCGCGAAGGTGGCTGGGCGGTGCTGTCGGCCGATCTCAACATCGCCCGCAAGCGGCCATCCCGCGAACTTTTCGTTCGAGCGGGACTGGTCGGTTTCTTCTTCAGTCCATCCATGCAGAAATGGCCGTTGAACAAGCAGGCCGCGCGGGTGCTGATGATCTGGCCTCAGATGCTCTCGCACATGAGCACGACGGCGAACGGGGTGTTCGAGATGCCGGCCAGCGGAACCAAGTTTCGGACGATCGGCCGCTGACCGGGACCGGGCTCGATCAATCTCTTGGCCGTCAAACGTAGCCGTGGAGAAAACCTGACTCCCCTCACCGATTGCCCGCGGACGAATCCCCACGGTTTTCAGATGCCAATCGGACTCGCGCGGCGTTCACAATCGCGGGAGCAAACTGAGCCGGGTGCTTCAGTATGACCGCCTCGCCGGAGAGTTCGAGCATGCCTCGCGCCTTCAGCATCGCGAAACCCTCCGTGGGTTTGCCCGTAGCAAAATCCGCCAGGGTCTGCGCGACTCCGACCCGCTTCACCTTCTGCCGGGTGCGGGACAGCCGCACTGTCTTGCGACGCTCCTGCGAAAGCACCAGCTCGAAGGCCTGGATGACGGTCCAGAAGTCGTGCTCCAGCGAGCCCGGCTCCGCGTCTGGGACAACCGCGACCAATCGCCGGAATGCCGCGTCTTCCACCGTACGCGCACCCTGCCGCCGCGCGTTGGCCATGAGATTGGACAACTCATCCTTGTCTCGGCACGCGGCGATATAGGCAAGGATCCGGCTGTGATCGTTCATGGCCTGCTCCCGATCCGCCGCCCGACACTACCCGGCCGCGCCCGCGCTGAACAAATGTGCCTGAAATCCCACGAACGCCTCCCTGATCACCGGCGCATCCCCTAGCTCCGCCATTGCGTCGTGGAGCGTCTGGTATTTCAGCTCGAGCAGGCGGGCGAGCTTGCCGTCATCCAGTTCCTCCACCCCCTGGCTGACGTATTGCCCCAGCACGAACCCGATGAACGCCTGGAGCTTGGGATCATAGCGCGACAGGATATCGGGCGCCCGGGTCTCCACACGATCCGCCCGGGTGATCGGCGGCTTGGTGAAGGCGATGTAGGCCAGGACGTCGAAGACGTCGCTCTTTTCGGCGTCGATGAGTTTGCTCATCTCGGCCAGCTGCTCGCCCCCGAAGCCGCGTTCGGCCAGGGCGGCCAGCAGCGCGCGGCGGGCGTCGGGGCGACCCCAGATCGACCGTAACTCCTCCTCGTCTCGGAAGAGCTGGGGGAGCTGACCATAGAGGGCCTCGACGAACTGGGCCGCCGACATCGGGCGGCCGTCCGGCCCCCAGAAGGTGGTCGCGCTGATGTGCCGGATCGCGCGCTCCTTGCCGTCCGCCAGCCTGATCTTCAGCCGGGTCGGCCGTTCGGTATCGCCATCGGCGCCGTCCGGCGGCTCCGCGGGCGCGCCGGGGCCGCGCGGGCCCGTCGGCGTGGACGGTGCGGGGTCCAGCGGTTCACCGTCCCATTCCGGATCGCTGAAATGCGCGTAGGCCTTCACGAAGTCGTAGATGGTGAAATAGTCCTTGCCGTCGAAGAGGCGCGTTCCCCGCCCGATGATCTGCTTGAATTCGATCAGGGAGTTCACCGGGCGCAGCAAGACGATGTTGCGGACGTTGCGGGCGTCGACGCCGGTCGAGAGCTTCTGCGACGTGGTGAGGATGGTGGGGATGGTCTTCTCGTTGTCCTGGAACGTCCGCAGGTGCTGGTCGCCGAAGGCGCCGTCGTTGGCGGTGACGCGGACGCAATAGTCGGGGTCGGAGCTTGTCTTGATCTGGTTGATGTAGTCGCGCGCGGCGGCGGCGTGGTCCTGTGAGCGGCAGAAGACCAGGGTCTTCTCCCGCTGGTCGATCATCTCAATGAAGGTCTTGACCCGGTATCGCTCCCTCTCGTCGATTTCGATCACGCGGTTGAAGTCACCTTCGCCGTAGAGCCGGCCTTCCTCGACCACGCCGTCGATGATCTGGTCGTCGGGCGTCCAGACATAGTCGTCCAGGGTGGTGGCGATCTGGCGCACCTTGAAGGGCGTGAGAAAGCCGTCCTCGATGCCTTGCTTCAACGAGTAGATGAAAACCGGCTCGCCGAAATAGCGGTAGGTGTCGACGTTGTCCTTTCGCCTGGGCGTAGCGGTCAGGCCGAGTTGAACGGCCGGCGCGAAGTATTCCAAGATGCCGCGCCAGGTCGACTCGTCCTGCGCGCCGCCCCGGTGGCATTCGTCGACGATGATGAAGTCGAAGAAGTCCGCCGGATAATCGCCGAAATAACCCTCCGGCCGGCCGAAGGCGTCGTCCCTGCCGCTGGTGAAGGTCTGGAAGATGGTGAAGAAGACGGCGCCGTTCTTGGGCACGCGGCCTTTCTTGCGGATCTGGTCCGGCGCGATCCGCACCAGGGCGTCCTCGGGAAAGGCGGAAAAGGCGTTGTAGGCCTGGTCGGCGAGGATATTGCGGTCGGCGAGGAAGAGGACGCGTGGGCGGCGCGTGGGCTCGCCGCCCAGGTTCCAGCGGGCGTAGAAGAGCTTCCAGGCGATCTGGAAGGCGATGAGGGTCTTGCCCGTGCCGGTGGCCAGGGTGAGCAGGATGCGGCGCCGCCCGGCGGCGATGGCCTCCAGGGCCTTGTCGATGGCCACGACCTGAAAGTAATAGGGCGGCTGTGTCCCGCCCTTGTCCTCCAAGGGCACGGCCGCGAAGCGATCCCGCCAGGCGTTGGCCTCGGCGAAGGTCATCGCCCACAGCTCTTGCGGCGTGGGGTAGCGGTCAACCGGACCCTCGGCGCCGGTGGCCATGTCGATCTGGTAGAGGCCCGCGCCGTTGGTGGAGAAAGCGAACCGCGCCTGGAGCTTACCGGCATAGGCCTTAGCCTGACCCAGGCCCTCGGTCACGCCCTTGCCCCGCGCCTTGGCCTCGATCACCGCCAGCTTGTGGTTGCGATAGGTGAGCACATAGTCCGCCGTGGTCGGCTCGCCCCGGCGCCCCGCGCCCAGGATACGCCCCGGCGTGATCACCTCCCGCCGCACCCGGCTTTCGGCGACGACACCCCAGCCCGCCGCCGCGAGCGCCGGATCGACCAGTTCGGCGCGGGTCTCGGCCTCGTTCATGCGGCGACGGTGTCCGCCCGGGTAAGGTCGTCGCAGAAGGCGCGAGCGAGCAGGGATTGTTTGAGTTCGGCGAATGTCGCGAGTTTGGCATTCAGGAGCCGCGACAACGCACTCGCTTCAACCTCCAAGTTCTCAAGCCTGCGTGCTATCACTTTCTGCACGGCAAGTGGAGGAAAGACAAATGTGAAAGCGCGTTGGGTTGTTATAGGGACTTGATTGCGCGTTGACTGACACATAACGTCTTTGTATTGGCGTACAAAATTTGGCGATCTCATATAATGTTTGAGGTATTCAGGATTTACGAATTCCTTGTTACATCGGCAATATGGTAATTGCTCAGCCCCCTGGTGCGGCCGGCCATTTGGCGGTTTGACACCGGAATCTCGTATGTGATTCAAACTTGGGGTGGAGCGTGAAGTCATTGATTCGCTTGACCGAGAGGGTCTTGTTCGCCT
>JACDGF010000112.1 GCA_013815405.1 Caulobacteraceae bacterium
GCCGCGGCCAGGGCCGGTTCGGTGATCGGCCTGGCCAACAAGGAGAGCCTGGTGTGCGCCGGCCCGGCCTTGCTGGCCATCGCCAAGGCGGCCGGCGGCCGCGTCATCCCGGTGGACTCCGAGCATTCGGCGATCTTCCAGGTGCTCGCGCCGGAAAACGCCGCCCAGATCCGCCGCCTGATCCTCACCGCTTCGGGCGGCCCGTTCAGGTCCTGGAGCCGCGAGGCCATGGCCGCCGCCACGCGCGAGCAGGCCGTGGCCCATCCCAATTGGAGCATGGGCGCGAAGATCTCGGTCGATTCCGCCACGATGATGAACAAGGGCCTGGAGATGATCGAAGCCTCTTACCTCTTCGCCATGCCTTCCGAGCGCATCGACGTGCTCATCCATCCGCAATCGGTGATTCACAGCCTGGTGGAATATGCCGACGGCTCGACCCTGGCTCAGATGGGGCCGCCCGACATGCGCGCGCCCATCGCCTGCGCCTGGGCGTGGCCCGCGCGGGTCGCCTGGGACGCGCCGCGGCTGGATCTGGCGGCGATCGGCCAGCTGACGTTCGAACCGCCCGACGAAACGCGTTTTCCGGCCCTGGCCATAGCCAGGCAGGCGCTCGGGGCGGGGGCGGGCGCCCCGGCGGCCATGAACGCGGCCAATGAGGTGGCGGTGAAGGCCTTCCTGGATCGCAGGATCGGATTCCTCGACATCGCCCGGGCGGTGTCGGACACCCTGGAGCAAATGAACGGGAACGATGGCCTCGCCGGCGGCGACGATGAC
This sequence comes from Caulobacteraceae bacterium, assembly GCA_013815405.1. Taxonomy (GTDB): domain Bacteria; phylum Pseudomonadota; class Alphaproteobacteria; order Caulobacterales; family Caulobacteraceae; genus Acaudatibacter. The sequence goes on from JACDGF010000112.1 coordinate 775, forward strand.
GAGGCCCTCGAGCGGGCGTCGATGATCGACGCCGGCGCCCGGAAGGTGGCCGCCCAAGTCCTGTCGCGATTCGAGCGCATTGGCTGAAAGCCGCACGGAGACCGCCCCACGATGTTCCTGCAGAACGCGCTCCTCGTCGTCGCGCCGTTCCTGGCGGTGATCACGGTCATCGTGACCATCCACGAGCTCGGCCACTTTCTCACCGCGCGCGCGTTCGGCGTCGCCATCGACCGGTTTTCGATCGGCTTTGGGCGGGCCCTGGTCGCCTGGAAGGACCGGTCGGGCGTGGAATGGCGGCTGGGCTGGGCGCCCTTGGGCGGCTATGTGCGCTTCGCCGGCGACGAGAACGCCGCCAGCGTTCCGGACAAGGAAGACCTGGAAAGCCTGCGTTCGCGCATCGTGGCCAGCGAAGGGCCGGGCGCGGAACTGAAGTACCTCCATTTCAAGCCCCTGTGGCAGCGCGCCCTGATCGTCGCCGCCGGGCCCGCCGCCAACTTTCTGCTCTCCATCACCATCTTTTCCCTGATCTTCGCCACCATCGGCGACGCCGTCTCGCCGTTTCGCGTCGCCGCCGTGCAGCCGTCGAGCGCCGCAGCGCGCGCGGGGTTCCGGGCGGGGGACCGCATCGTCGCCACCGACGGCCACCCGGTGCGCGGATTCGAGGACCTGGTGCGCTATGTGGTCTACCGGGACGGCGTACCCATCGATTTCACCGTGCGGCGCGGCGAATCTCGGGTGCGCATCACCGCGACACCGGGCCGCCAACAGGTCAAGAGCGTGTTCGGCGGCGCCCAGACCGCCGGCCTGCTCGGCATCACCCCGCAAGCCGACGGGCCGGCGGGCTATGTTCACTACGGCCCCATCGCCGCCGTCGGCATGGGCGTGCGTCAGACCTGGCAGGTGTTGGACACCACCGTCTTCTATCTGGGCCGGATCTTCACCGGCCACGTCAGCGCCAACCAGCTCCACAGCTTCGTCGGCATAGCGCGCGCCTCCGGCGCCATCACCAAACAGGCCATCGATCAGGCGCCGCACGATCCGGGCGATCAGGTGTTGGGCGTGGTTGTCAACCTGCTCGGCTTCGCGGCCCTGGTGTCGGTGAGCATCGGCCTGATGAACCTGCTGCCCATGCCCGTGCTCGATGGCGGCCACCTGCTTTTCTACGCCTACGAATGGGTGGCGCGCCGGCCGGTGGCCGCCCGGGTCCAGGCGGTGGGCTACCGGGTGGGGCTTGCTTTGCTGATGTGTTTGATGTTGTTCGCCACCTGGAACGATCTCCATCCCCTGCGCGTGATTCATTTCTTCGGCAGCTTGTTTTCGTAAGGCGACCGTCCCCGGCATGGCTGACCCGTTGAAACCCTCCCGCGCCCGCGCCGCCGCGCTTGCGTCGAGCCTCGCCCTGATCGCCGGAGGGGCGCTCCTGGCCTGCCCGCCGCCCGCCCTGGCCCAGGCGCAACAGAGCGGCGTGGTGGGACGCCTGGTCGTGCAGGGCAATGAACGGATCGACGCGGAGACGATCCTGTCTTACCTTCCCATCCAGGCTGGCGACACGGTCGATCCGGCCAAGATCGACGTGGCCCTCAAGGCGCTGTTCCGGACCGATCTGTTCGCCGACGTGAAGCTGGACCTTCAGGGCGGCGACCTGATCGTGAAGGTGGTGGAAAACCCGGTGATCAACCAGGTGCTGTTCGAGGGCAATTCCAGCATCAAGGAAGACAAGCTCAAGGACGAGGTGCAGATCCGGCCCCGAGGTGTCTTCACCCGCGCCAGGGTCGAGGAAGACGTCGGGCGGATCGTCGAACTCTACCGCCGCTCGGGCCGCATCTCGGCGACGGTGACGCCCAAGATCGTCGAATTGCCGCAGCGGCGCGTCGACCTGATCTTCGAGATCAACGAAGGGGCGAAGAGCGGAATCATCCGGATCAATTTCCTTGGGAACGTCGAATTTTCGGGTAACGACCTGCGCAACGTCGTGGTTACCAAGGAAAGCCAGTGGTATAAATTCTTCGCCTCCAACGACAACTATGACCCGGATCGGATAGAGTACGACCGAGAACAGCTGCGCAAATTCTATCGCAATCGCGGGTTTTATGACTTCCGCATCGTTTCGTCGGTGGCCGAGCTGGCGCCCGACCGCAACGGCTTCGCGGTCACCTACGCCCTGGACGAAGGGGCGAAGTACCGGTTCGGCAAGCTGACCGTCCAGACCGATTTGAAGAAGCTGAACGGCGATATCCTGCGCCAGCTTCTGCCGATACGCGAAGGGCAGATCTACCAGGACCAGAAGATCGAGCAGGCCACCGACGCCCTGACCTTCGCCGCCGGCGCCGCGGGCTTCGCTTTCGTCGACGTCCGGCCGCGCTATACGCCCAACCCGGCCAGGCACACCGTCGACGTCGTCTTCGAGGTCAAGGAGGGACCCAGGGTCTACATCGATCGCATCGACATCGTCGGCAACACCACCACCCTGGACTATGTCATCCGCCGCCAGCTCAACGTGGCCGAAGGAGACGCCTACAATCGCGCCCTGGTCGATCGATCGAAGACCAATGTGCGGGCCCTCGGCTTCTTCAAGGATGTCGAGATCACCAATGTGCCCGGCTCGGCGCCAGATCGGACCAATCTGCTGGTCAAGGTGACCGAGCAGCCCACGGGCCAGCTGTCGTTCAGCGCCGGGTACAGTTCGATCGACAAGCTGGTGACGGACGTGGGCGTCAGCGAATCGAACTTCCGCGGTCGGGGCCAGGACGTCCGCGCCCGGCTCTCCCTGGGCTTCCTGCGCCAGCAGATCGATTTTTCCTTCACCGAACCGCATTTTCTCAATCGGGACCTGCGGGCCGGCTTCGACCTCTATTCCTATCGCTACAATTTCTCCGATCAGGCGTCCTACGACACCTCCTCGACCGGGGGAACGGTCAGGGTCACCTTTCCCCTGACCCCCAACAGCCTGCTGACGACGCGCTACACCTTGCGGACCGACGACGTCATCGTCCAGGATTTCCTGTGCGTGCCGGGCGCGGAACTGGTGTCGGTGGTGCTTTGCCAGCAGCGAGGCTCCTACATAACCTCGCAATTCGGCTATACGATCGGCTATGACCGGCGCAACGATCCGATCCTGCCGACGCGCGGTTACTATGTGAACCTGTCGCAGGACGTCGCCGGCGCCGGCGGCTCGGTCCACTATGTCCGCAACGATTTGCGCGGCGGCTGGTACCATGGCTTCAACAAGGACTTCATCTTCAGCTTCACCGGCCAAGCGGGTTATGTCGATGGCTGGAACGGCGATTCGATCCGCATCGCCGACCGTTTCTACGAGGGCGGCGACACCTTTCGGGGTTTCCAGATCGCCGGCATCGGCCCCAGGGACATCCAGTTCGGCGACTCCCTGGGCGGCAAGCTGTTCGCCATCGGCACCCTGGAGATGACCATCCCGACGAAGCTGCCCGAACAATATGGAATCAAGGCGGCGCTGTTTACCGACTTCGGCACCTTGGGTATTCTCGATCGCGTGAACAAGGTCGATCCGAACACCAACCTGCCCCTGGTCAATGTCAAGGATGACCTGGGGCTGCGCGCCTCGGCCGGGATAAGCATCTTCTGGAAATCGCCGATGGGCCCGTTGCGGTTCGATTTCAGTCAGATCATCAAGAAAGACTTCTACGACAGAACGGAATTGTTCCGTTTTTCCACATCAACAAGGTTCTAAGATCCATGACGACAAAGTTTCTCGCCATAAGCGGCGCCGGCATGTTCGCGGCGGTCGCCGCGGCGTCGGTCGCCGCCGCCCAGGCCAAGGCGCCGGCGCCAGCCCCCGCGCGACCCGCCGGCGTCTCGGCCGCCCCCGTTCCCCAAGGCGCCCCCATACCCGGGCTGTGCGTCCTGTCGGTGAGCCAGGCGATCAGCGGTTCGACCGTCGGCAAGTATGTGAGCGGCCGGATGAACCAGATCGTCGGCCAGGTGAAGGCGGAACTCGGCCCGGTCGACACCGCCATCAGCACCGATGGCCGCGCGCTGGAAACGGCCCGCCCGACCCTCGACGCGGCGACTTTCCAAAGCCGCGCCAGCGCCTTGTCCGCCCGGATCACCGACTTGCGCAAAAAGGCGGATCTGCGCCAGCGGGAGGTCGAGGAAACCGAAAAGAAGGCGGTCAACCGCATCGGGCAGGAACTCGACCCGATCGCTCGCCAGCTCTATCAGGACCACCGCTGCAGCGTCCTGTTCGACAAGGGTTCGGTGATGATCGCCAACCCGCAGATGGACTTGACCGCTCAGGCGGTGACCGCCCTCAACGCCAAGATCCAACAGTTCGCCTTCGATCGCGAACATCTGGACGCCGCGGCCGCGCCGCGCGCTCGCTGACCGGAGCGCCCGCCCGGCGTTCGAGCGCCATGCCGGATCCCCGTTTCTACGAGACCCTGGATCCGGCTTCGCTCGAGGAGCTCGCCGCCCTGGCCGGCGCCGTCCTGGGCGATCGGCGGGGGCCGCGCGGGCCCTTCACCCAGGCGGCGGTGCTGACCCATGCCGACGCCCACGGCGTCAGCTTCTTCGCCGATCACAAGTACGCGGAGCAACTGTCACGGACTTCGGCGGGCGCGTGTTTCCTCGCCGGGCGGGACGCGGGCCTGGCGCCGGCGCATTGCGCGCCGCTGATCACGCCCTTTCCCCAGGCCGCCTACGCTCTGGCGGCCGACCGGCTGCACCGCCCGCGTGTTCACGAGGCGGAATCGCCACGCGTGCACCCCTCGGCGCGGATGGATGACGCCGTCGTCTTGGGGCAGGGCGTGGTGGTCGGCCCCGGCGCGACGATCGGGCGGGGGACCCGAATCTCCGCCGGGGCGGTGATCGGCCCCGGGGTCGTCATCGGACGGGTGGGTTTCGTCGGCGCGAACGCCTGCATCGGCTTCGCGCTGATCGGCGACAAGGTCCGCATTCACGCCGGCGCGCTGATCGGCGAGCCGGGGTTCGGCGCCGCGCTCGGCCCCGGCGGGGTGGTCGACGTGCCCCAGCTGGGCCGGGTGATCATCGCCGATGGCGTGACTGTCGGGGCCGGCTCCTGCATCGACCGCGGCGCCTGGGAGGATACGACGATCGGCGAGAACACCAAGATCGACAACCTCGTGCAGATCGCCCACAACGCGGTGATCGGCCGCGACTGTCTGCTCGCCGCCTACACCGGCATCTCCGGGAGCGTTGTGGTCGGCGACGGCTGCCTCTTCGGGGGAAGGGCCGGCGTGGCCGACCATGTCACCATCGGCGCCGGGGCGCGCATCGCGGCGGCGGCGGGGGTGATGAAGGACGTTCCTCCCGGGGAGAGCTGGGGAGGCTCCCCGGGGCGACCGCTGAAGAAATGGATGCGGGAGACGGCGTGGCTCGCGCGATCGGCGAGGCGGCGATCGGGAGGCGAGGACCAGCCATGACCAAGCCGCGGCCCGAAGCGGTCGAGGACATCGATATCCAGGAAATCATGCGGCGGATCCCTCATCGGCCGCCCTTCCTGCTGGTCGACCGGGCCGAAGCCTATCATCCGGGTAAATCCTTGGTCGGAATCAAGTGCGTGACGATGAACGAACCCTTCTTCATGGGGCATTTTCCCGGCGCGCCGGTGATGCCCGGGGTTCTTATCGTCGAAGCCCTGGCCCAGACCGGGGGCCTCCTGATGTCGAAGTCCTGGGATGTGGATCCCGAGGGGAAGATCATCCTGTTCATGTCGGTGGACCACTGCCGTTTCCGCCATCCGGTGCGCCCCGGCGACGTGCTCAGGATGGAGGTGGAGGTGCAACGCGCGCGCGGCGACGTGGTGAAGTTCCGCGGGCGGGGCATGGTGGGCGAAAAGCTGGCCGCCGAGGCGGACTTCGCCGCCATGCTCGTCGACACCCGGAAATGACCCGGCTCCACCCGACCGCGATCATCGATCGCAAGGCGGAGCTCGCGGCGGATGTCGAAATCGGCCCCTATTGCGTCGTCGGGCCCGACGTGTCGCTGGGACCCGAGGTTCGCGTCCTGTCGCACGTGGTCATCGAAGGCCATACCCGGGTCGGTGAGGGCTGCGTCATCCATCCCTTCGCCAGCCTCGGCGCGCCGCCGCAGCATTCCGGCTACAGGGGCGAGGCGACCCGCCTGGTCATCGGGGCGCGCAACATCATCCGCGAGCACGTCACCATGC
>JACDGF010000113.1 GCA_013815405.1 Caulobacteraceae bacterium
GCGGCGAACAATGCGGCGACCTCCGCCAACAACGCCGCCGCCGCCAACAACGCCGCCGCCACGACCGCCATGGACGCCGCCGCCTCGGCCAAGAACTCGGCCGCGGACGCGTCCAAGAGCGCCAGCGACGCGGCCACGGCGGAGCCCGCCAAGAAGTGAGGCGGGCGCCCGCGACGGCGCCGGAGGGACGTGCTAGTCTGCCGATCGACGCCCACTTCCCAAGGAGGTCGAGGTGACCCGGCTCGTCAAGATCCTCTGCGCCGTCGCTGTCCCGCTCGTTCTGGCGGCCTGCGCGGCGGGCACGCCCGAAGCCCACCAGGCCGCCGCCGGGGGTGTCGTCTCCCAGTTGGTGCTGGGGTTCTGGCACGGGATCATCGCTCCGCTGACCCTGTTGGTTGAGGTCGTGCGCAAATTCGCGCCGGGGGTCCTGCCCTGGCCCTGGCGGCTCTATGAGACGGGCAACGCCAGCGTCGCCTATGACGTGGGATTCTATTTCGGCCTGGCGGGCGGGCCGACCGTGCTGTGGTCGCGCTGGCGGCGCTAGCTGGGCGGCTTTTCCGCCCCCGGACATGCGGGCGGCGCGGTGGGCGTAACTGAACCGGCGCAGGGACCGGCATGGGTCATCGGCCAGAACGTCCCCTGGTCGGTGGCCTGGAGCGGCGAAACCGCCTTCGCCCTGCGCCGCTCACGGGATTTTCCGGGCATGACCGAGGTCAGCCAGGTCGAACGGCCGGGCGTGGGCGAGCCGCTGTTCGCCGCCGTCCATGTGGACCGCCATCGTCGGGGCATGGTGGAGGGGCTGTGCCACGTCTGCGGGCGCCCGACGCTCAAGCGCGACCGCTGGTTGTTCCCGGTCGCGTCGGGCGGCTTCGTCACCCTGCACGACGGCGCGCTGGGGTATGGCTGCAACGTCCCGCCTCTGCACAAGGCCTGCGCCCTGCGCGCCGGGGCGCAATGCCCCCATCTGAGCCATCTGGACGAGGCGCCGACGCCTTGCCCGGCGGAAGAGGGCCGCCTGATCCATCGCACAGACGTCGTCCCGGGCATGGAGGCCCTGGCGGCGACCTTTCCGCCGGGGCTCGAAGTCGTGTTTTCCTGCTATCGGCTCTACGGGCCAGCGTTCACCCGCCGCGTCCAGGCCCTGCGCCGCGCGTGGGACCGCGCGACCCTGGCGCGGCGGCGGGGGAGCATGGCCTAGCGAGGGTTGCTTTCGCCGAGTCGCCTGGGTCGCGGCTCTCTGCTCCGCTTCGCTCCGCGACGGCCGGGATGACGGTGGTTGTCGTATGGCGGGAACGTTCCCGGCTGGAGGGCGAATGCACTCCAGCCGGGACGTTTCGTCCGGTTTCGAGGCCGCTTAGAAGGCGTCGACGCCGTGGGGGGTGCCAAGGCCGGTGGGACCGTCGTAGCCGACCTGGGCGTTGCACCAATAGGAGAACGGGCAGGTTCCGTTGGCGCCGACGGTCACGTCGTACAGCTTGTTGGTGTGGGCGTAGGGATCGCTGGCGTAGTTCACCGGGCCGCCGTTGACGCCGTAGACGCCGCCGATCAGCGGGGCCGAGACGCTGGTGCCGCCGAAGACCAGCCAGCTGGAGCCGCCGCCGCCGTTCGGGCCGTAGACGGCCACGCCAGTGGCCGGATCGGCCACCGCCGAGACGTCGGCCTCCATGCGCTTATGGCACTTTCTGTCGGTCTGCCACGCCGGCTTGGGGAAGAAGCCGCTGCAGCCGCTGCCCGTGCCCCGCCAGACGGTCTCGGTCCAGCCCCGGGCGCCGCCGCTGCGGACCAGGTGGGTGCCGCCCACCGCGACGACGTGGTCGGAAGTGGCCGGGAACTGTGCGCCGTAGCCGCTGTCGCCGGTGCTCGCCGTGATGGCGACGCCCGCATGGTTGTAGTGGGACTCGAAGCTGGATCCGCCGGACTCGCCGCCGCCATAGCTGTTGGAGATGACGTGGGCGCCCTTGCCGGCCGCCGTATCCACCGCCGCGGCCAAGTTGCCGAAGGTGTTGGAGTCGCCCTCGACGAGGATGATCGTGCAGTCCTCGCAGATGGCGCTGGCCATGTCGAGGTCCAGGGCGGTCTCCTGGGCCCAACCGACGTTGTCGGGCGGGTAGTTCTTCTTCTTGCCATTCTGGTTGTACTTGGTGAAGCAGCCGTTGGCCGTGGTGCACGCCGGCAGGCCGAAGGTCGAGCGATAGACCGCCAGGTCCGACTCCGCGTTCTTGTAGCCGAAGGCGTCGACGATCGCGATGATCGTGCCCGGATTGCCTGAAGTGACGATCTTATAGGCCGAACGCAGGTCCGCGGGGCCGTAGCCCGAGGGCAGGTTCGGCTTGACGAAGCTGTTCACGATGGCGCGGCCGGCGCTGTCGGTCACCACATGGGCGTGGCAGCGCGCTCTCTCCCGCGCGGTCTCGGGGCATACCGAGGTGTGGAACGTATTCCCCGACCGTTCGACGACCCGGGCGGATGCGAGCGACGCTCCGGCCAGGACCATTCCGGCGGACACCAGGCCCACCGACACAGCACGATGCATGTTTCTTTCCTCCCCCATCTCACGGCGAAGCTCAGGGAATAGGGTCGCCCCGTCCACCGCCCTCTGGGACTTTCCGGCGCGCTCTTTGCCACGGCGCGGGCGCCCTGGCCAATGCATTTTGTCGTGATCGGGGCGAAACGGCCCGTCCCGGCTGGAAGACGAATGCGTTCCAGCCGGGACGTTCGTCGGGTCTCGAAGCCTCTAGAAAGCCTGGACGCCGTCGGGGGTCCCCAGGCCGGTGGGGCCGTCATAGCCTTTGACCGCGTTGCACCAGTAGTTGAACGGGCAGGAGCCGTTGCTGCCCATCTTGACATCGTGCAGCTTGTCGGTGTGGGCATAGGGGTCGCTGCCATAGATCACCGGTCCGCCGTTCACCCCGTAGACGCCGCCGATAAGCGGGGCCGAGACGCTGGTGCCGCCGAAGACCAGCCAGCCGGAGCCGCCACCACCGGTGGGGCCATAGACCGCCACGCCGGTCAGGGGGTCGGCGACCGCCGAGACATCCGCTTCCATGCGCATGTGGCACTTCTTGTCGGTCTGCCATGCCGGTTTGGCGAAGAGATCGCTGCAGCCGCTGCCGGCGCCGGACCATGCGGTCTCCGTCCAGCCGCGGGGAACGGTGGTGTCCTTCCTCAAGTGGGTGCCGCCCACCGCGATCACATGCGGCGAGGTGGCCGGGAATGCGATCCCATAGCCGCTGTCGCCGGTGCTCGCGGTGACCGCCACGCCGGGGTGGTCGTAGTGCGATTCAAAGCTGGCGCCGCCGGACTCGCCGCCGCCGTAGCTGTTGCTGATCACATGGGCGCCCTTGCCCGCCGCCGTGTCGACCGCCAGGGCCAGGTTGCGGAAACTGTTGGAGTCGCCCTCGACCAGAATGATGCTGCAGTCGGGGCACATGGCGCTGGCCATGTCGAGGTCGAGCGCCGACTCCTGGGCCCAGCCGGTGTCATCCGGCGGATAGTTCTTCTTCTTGCCCTTCTGGTTGTACTTGGTGAAGCAGCCGTTGGCCGTGGTGCAGGGGGGCAGGCTGTAGGTCGAGCGGTAGACCGCCAGATCCGCCTCGGCGGCGGCATAGCCGAAGGCGTCGACGATGGCGATGATCGTGCCGGGATGGCCTGTACCGGTGACGCTATAGGCCGAGCGCAGATCCGCGGGGCCAAAGCCGAAGGGGACCTTCCGATCCGGGCTCACCCGGTTGACCAGGGCGCGGCCGGAGCTGTTGGTCACCACATGGGCGTGGCAGCGCGCCTTTTCCCGCGCGACCTGTGGGCATACGGAGACGTGATAGGTGTCGCCCGATCTCTCGACCACCCGGGCCGAAGCGACCTGCGCGCCGGCCAGGGCCATTCCGGCGGACAATAGGCCCGCCGACAAACTGCGATGCATGTGCTCTCCTCCCCCATTTCGCGGCGAAGCTCAGGGTATGGGGTCGCCCCGTCCGCCGCTCCGTGAGACTTTCAAGGCGCTCCTTGCCATGAGGCGCGCGCCATGGCCACCGCATTTCGCCGTGATCGGGTTCAAGTCGGCGCCCGCCCGGTGGTGGAGCCGAGGGGAATCGAACCCCTGACCTCCTCATTGCGAACGAGGCGCTCTACCATCTGAGCTACGGCCCCCGCGCCATCGGCCGGAGAGCGCGGGACATAGGGGGCGGTCGGAGGCGGTGTCAAGAATGGGCGCCGCCGCGCGCCTTGCCATGCCCCGGCCCCGCCGATACGAGACGGCTCGGCAAAGGCAAGACCCGCTCATGCACGCCCTGATCGACTTCACCCAGTTCGTCGTCAAGACCCTGCTCACCCTGATCGTGTGGGTAGTGGTGGCCTATGCGATCATGAGCTGGCTGGTCAGCTTCGACATCGTCAACCTGCGCAACCGGATCGTCTACCGCATCTCGCGGTTTTTGGAGGCGGTCGCCAACCCCTTGCTGCGGCCGTTCCGCCGGTTCGTGCCGACCCTGGGCGGGATCGACTTTTCGCCGATCATCCTCTTCATCCTGATCGGGGGCCTCCAGCGCTATCTCCTGCCGGCCTTTTTCGCCTGGCTGCATCGGCTCGCGGGCGGCGGCCAGATGGGGGTATAGGAGGGCCCGCCCGAGACGGCCGAACCGTAGATTCACCGTTGTTTACGGTGGGCCGCGGGTGAAGTGGCCGTCGTCGCCGGGGAATCGGCGTCGAGGTCGGCCCGGTCGCTCTCGACGCCCTGGTCCGCCAGGCGAGCGAGGAAGGCGAAGTAGGCGGGCAGGTGGGCGAAACGCAGCCCCTCGAACACCTGCTCCTTGTTGGCCTCGAAGTCCGCGAGTATGGCCGCGGCCACGCGTTGGGACATCTGGTTGCGCGATCCCAAGGGCCGGCCGGGATTTCCCGGCCCGAAGCGGCCGTCGGGGTGACGCGCCGGGGGCGGCCCGGCGGAAATGTCTTTCATGGATGATCCTCAAAAAAGGGAGCGAAGAGCGGGGTGACCGCTGGGAACATATAGCGAACTATTTGCATTCTGTCAAGTCCGCGACGGAGCGCGGGCGGTCGAGCCAACGGCCGGCCGGCACGACCTCGAGGGGCCGATGGGAACAAACCCCCGGGGAAGGATCGTTTAGGAGGCCCGCCACGAAAGTTTAGATCCTGTTGCAGCGACCGTTAGATCCGCTCGTCCAAGAGAGGCCCAAGACGCCCGGCGCGGGGCGAGCGGGCCAGTCCGCAGGCGGGGGCGCCCGCGTGAAGCCACTTCCCGTCGCCGGCGGAGGCCTGCTGCTCGCCCTCATCTTCCTCATCGTGCTCTTCCAATGGAACTGGCTGCGCGGGCCGCTGGCCGGCTATCTCGGCGGGCAGTTGCATCGGCCGGTCGCCATCAAGGGCGACCTGAAGGTCCATCCCTGGTCGTGGTCGCCCTGGGCCACGCTCGACGACGTGACGGTGGGCAATCCGGCGTGGGCCGGGGGCGGGACGATGGCGCGGCTGCCCCGGCTGAAGGTCCAGATACGGCTTCCGGCCCTGCTCGGCGGCGACCTGGTGATGCCGCTGGTGGCGGCCGACCGGCCGGACGTGCGGCTGTTCACCGACGCGGCGGGGCGCGCCAACTGGAGCGGCGCGAAGACCGCCAGCCCCCCCCGGCTTCCGGCGATCGGCCGTCTGGTGATCTCCGGCGGGACCGTGCGCTACACCGACGCCAAGCGGCGGCTGGCGTTCACCGGCGCCCTCTCCTCCGATGAGCGCGCCGACGGAGGGCCGCGCGGGATCTCGACGGTGCAGGGGCGCCTGACCGTCGACAACCCCGCCTGGGCCGGACCGGGGCCGATGGCCAGCGTGCCCCGCCTGACCGCGAAGGTCGGCTTGCTGCCGCTGATGCGCGGGCGGTTGGTCATCCCCCTCGTCGAAGCCGACCGGCCGGACGTGCGGCTGGTGCGCGACGCGGCGGGGCGGAACAACTGGACCTTCGATACGGCCAAGCCCAAGCCGCTGAAGGCGCCGCCGATCGGGCGCGTGGTGATCCGGGACGGCGCCCTGCGCTACGACGACGCGGGCAAGGGGCTGAGCTTCGCGGGAACGGCCTCGTCCAGCGAGACCCTGACCGGGGCTTCCCGGGGCGTCTTTCTGCTGCAGGGGCAGGGCCTCCTGAAGAAGGCGCGGTTCGTCGCCCGGCTGAGCGGCGGGCCGCTGATCCATGTCGACCCCAGGCGCCCCTATCCGTTCGAGGCGAAAATCGAGACGGGTTCCACGAGGGTCGCCGTCACCGGGCGGCTGGCGCGCCCATTCGAGTTTTCCGCTCTCTCGGGAAGCGTCCATGTCAGTGGCTTGGACTTCGCCGACCTCTACCATCTCACCGACGTGGCCCTGCCGAGCACACCGCCCTACGACCTCACGGCCGGATTCGCCCGTTCGGGCGCCCTCTACGCCTTCAGCGGCATCCACGGCCGAGTGGGCGACAGCGACCTGGGCGGCGCCCTGTCGGTCGACGGCCGCACGGGCCGACCGTTCGTCAAGGCGGACCTTTCCTCGCGACGCCTGAAGCTCGCCGACCTCACCGCCGTCGTCGGCGGGGCGCCCAAGACCCTGGCCGGCCATACCGTGTCGCCGGCGCAGAGGGTCATGGCCGTCAAGCTGCGCGCGGAGCACCGGCTGTTCCCGGACGCCCGGCTGGAGGTGAGCCGGGTGCGGACCACCGACGCCAGGCTGACCTACGCGGCCCAGAGCGTGGACGCCGGCCGGCTGCCGATCCGCAACCTCTCCCTGCGCCTGGCCCTCGACCATGGCCTGCTGACCATCGACCCGCTGAGCATGGGCCTGCCGCAAGGCCAGCTGGCGGGGAACATCCGCCTGGACGCCCGGGGCGCGGTCCCGGCGGAGGCGATCGACATGCGGCTCACCAACGCCCGGGTGGAAAACCTGATCGGC
>JACDGF010000114.1 GCA_013815405.1 Caulobacteraceae bacterium
AAGCCGTAGGTCCTGACATTGCCCGAGCCGAAGGCGATCGAAGCGGCGGAAATCGTCAGGGCGCCGGCCCCGCAGAGCGGCGCGCCGGCCGACCCGCAGGCGCCGCCGTCGACGCCGCTGGAATTGGCCAGCTCCAGGGCCCCGGCGCCGAGGGTCACCGGGCCGCCGCCCAGATCCGCCAGCCCCGGCGCGTCGAGGATCACGTCGCCGAAGCGGTAGGCGCCCGATTGGAAGGCGATGGCGTTGGGGGTGAAGATGGTCAGGCTCTTGGTCTGGCCGATCAGGGCCTGGAGCGCCGGGGTGATCACCAGCCCTTGCAGCCCGTCGGCGTCGGCGGCGAAGGTGATGCTGGGGGCGCCCAGCGCCAGGGAGTCGGCCACGAAGCGCACCCCCGGCGAGGCATGGAAATCGCCGCTGGATTCCAGGGTGATCGAGCCGCCCTGGAGGGTGGCCGCGCCCAGGTCGAGCGCGCCCGGCGTGACGGTGGTGTCGGCGTCGCTGCGCAGGACCAGGCGTTCGGGCCCATTGGCCACCCGCAGGAAGGCCCCCTGGGCGCTCTGCACCCGGGTCTGGACACCCTTGGCGTCGGCTGCCAGCCCATCAATCAGATAGGCGCCCGTGCGCGGGTCGCTCACCGTCCCGCTGGCGACGATCGACGCCCCGTCCTCGATGATCAGGCCGGCGTTCTGGCCGTCGGTCGCCAGGATGATCTCCGGCGCCGCCAGGGTCGCGTCGCCGGCCACCGTGATCGCGTTGGTCGTCACGTCGAGCGAGGTGGTGCCATCGGCGTTGTCCGTCCTGACCCCGCCGATCAGAAGGCTGGCCGCGTTGAGGTTGGAGAGGCTGGCGGCGGTCAGGACGATGCCGCCCGCATCCCCGCCTCCGGCGGCGCCGACGATGTCGAGCGCCGCGCCGCTGATGTCGACCTGGGCGCCGCGCCCGCCGGCGGCCGCCGCAGTCTGGATCGAGGCGTCGAGCGCCAGGCTCTGGCCGGGCTGAAGGATCAGGCGTCCCGCGTCGATCGGCAGGCGGGGCGCGGTCTGGCCGGCATGGGCGGCGGCGGCCGCGAAGGTGGCGTTGCCATAGGTCAGGGCGATGTTGGATTCCTTGCGGAAGACATCCTGGGTCTGGACGTCGAACACCCGGGGCGTCGCCTCGCGCGTGCCCGCGCCGGCGTCGCCATAGGTCCCGGCGACGACGATCGTGCCGTCCCTGAGCACCGCGCCGCCGGCCGGAGGCGGCATCGCCGCGCCGGTGTCTTCCACCACCCGCAGACCGCCGGGCAGGAGGGCGTATTGGGCGGGCAGCAGGGTGTACCAGCCCGCCGCCAGGCCGGGCGCGGCGCTGAGATACACCCGCTTGCCGGCGTCGGAAGCGCCGTAGAGGCCGGCGTAGTCGGCCGAATAGATCGGGTCGAACGGCGCCGCCGCGGCATCGGAGAGGCCCGGCACGATGGCGTAGACCTGCCGGTGGTCGGGATACTGGAATCCGTTGTTTCCGCTGAAGACATCGGGATTGAAGCGGCTCAGCACGTCGCGCGATCCGCCGGTGCCCGAGACGAACTCATAGGCGTAGACATCGCCGCCGCCCGTGAGGTCCACCGTCGCGCCGCCCTGGACGGCGATATCGTCGCCGGCGAGGCGCAGCACCGCGGCCGGCGGGGCGGTGAGTTTTTCGGATTGGGTGGGGTTGAAGAACCATTCGATCTGGTCGGTGGTGGTCCCGTAGGGGATGACCAGCCCGTCGGCGGAGACCGAGGTGACGCTGCCGGGCGTCAGGGTCAGGGACTGAGTGGCCGGGGCGAACACACTGGTCGTGTCGCCGTCGGTCAGTTGGAGCGGGGCGTCGCCGCCGAGGGTCAGGCTGCCCAGCGGCACGCGGATCACGCCGTCCTGGAGGATGTGGGCCGCCTGGACAGTGAGGCCGCCGCCGGCGGAATAGGGGGTGGCGGGATTAGCCCGGGCGCTGGACGCGAAACTGATCAGGCCGTCTTCCGCCGCCGAGGTGATGGTGAAGCTCGAGCCGGTCGTCGGATAGACCCGGGCGGCGCGGATGGTCAGGTTCCCGTTCACCGCCAGCTGGCCCGCCAGGGAACTGGGCACGGGCGTGGCGCTGTTGAAGACCAGCTGCCAGGGCTCCACGCCGATCAGGCGCACGTCCCCCGTCGCCGACAGGGTGGCCTCGCCCACCGACTGGTCGAACCGCACCGCGCCGGTGACGTCGATGGTGTCGGCGTTGAAGGTGACGGAATTGTCGCCCGCGATGCCTCCCAGCGGGGTGGAGAGCGCCTGGAACGCGCCTTCCAGGCCGATATAGGCGGCGTCGATCTCGAGTGCGCCGCCCGAACGGATGACCGGGGAGTGGCTGTCGCGATAGGCGGGAAGGGACACGGCGCCACCGTCGCTGTTCGGGCGCGCGGTGACGAAGACGCCGCGGCGGACGGCGAACTTCACGTCGCCGATCGAGGAGAGGCTGCCCTGGGCGACGAAGGTGTCGAAGCCCGCGCGGGCCACGGCGTCGGCCGAAATCGCGTCGAAGGTCGGCGTGTCGGGGTCCGACTGATAGAGGACCGGGTCCAGGACGGTGAGCATGCCGCCGAGCGCCGCGGGCGTCCCGCCGGCGGCCCTGATGTCGGCGCCGGCGATCGTCCCGCCCGAGCCCAGGGTGAGCGCGCCGCCGTTGCTCCAGACCAGGGTGGGGGCGTAGCCTGGCGCCGCCCCCTGGCCCGAGATGAAGTCCGACACCGCCGGCCGGTCGAAGGTCGCGGTCGCGCCGGAGAGGTCGATCAGCGAGCCCGGGTCCGCGTTCAGGACGTCCGTCGCTCCCGAGCCGATCACCGGATAGGCGGCGTAGACCGACTGGCCGAGGGGCGCGTGGAACAGGTTGGGGCCATTCACGAACGCGCCGGCCGTGGCGAGGGCGCCGCCGGCCACCACGACCCCATCGACGAAGCCGGCGATCGGGGCGCCGCCCCTGGGCGCCGCGCGGGGGTTGACGATCGCGGCGCCGGACAGGTCGGTGACGCTCCCGGAGGCGAGGCGCACGCCCTCGCCGGCATCGAGGTCGCCGAGCAGATAGATGTAGTCATTGCCGGCCACCTGGCCGTTGGTCAGCACAGTCCCGCCCAAGTCTTTGAGGCCGAGGGCGTTGGGGTCGGTCTCGGCGATCGTTCCGTCGGCTCTCGTGGTGAAGACGTCCGAGAGGCTGTGCACGGCCACGACCTTGTTACTCCCGACGTACAGCGACGGCAGAATCTCGGATTGGGTAAGGGCGCCGCCGGGGATGCGGATCGCCCCCTCGTTCCAAAGTTCGCCCACGGTCAGGGCGCCGCCGGCCTCGCCGACGACCGAACCGCCCCCGGCGACGTGCAGCTCCATCAACCCGCCCAGGGTCAGGTTCACCGCCCGGCGATCCCACGCCTCGGTAGGAATGACGGGCGTCAGGATGGAATTGAGATCGCCGCCGGTGGCGAAGCCGCGCAGGGTCGCGATATGGGCCGCGTCCAGCAGGGGCGAGAAGACCGACTGGGTGAGCGAGAGGGTCTGGCCGGCGCCCACGGCGACGACCTGGGTCGCCAGGACGGCGTTGAAGCCGCCCAGGCCGTTGTCGAAGGCGTTGGGGATGAGGTCGGTCTTGTAGGACTTGATGTCATAGGCGGCGAAGCCGGTCTTGGAGAAGAAATCGAGTGGCAGTTCGGCGCCCGTCGCGGGGCTGCCGTCACCGAATTGGAATTGTGGCGTGGTCAGGGAAAAGGTCCCGCCGCCGGCGAAGCCGTGGGCCAGGATCGACCCCTCGGCGATGACCACCCGCGCGTTGACCGCCGATGGATTGACCGCGACCACATTGCTCGATCCCTGCGGCCCGGGGATGGTGGTGACCCGGAACCCCGACAGGCCGCCCGGGAACCTCTGGCCCCCGTCGTCGGCCAGCTGGAAGTAGGTGGTCTCGTCGAACAGGCTCAGGTTTCCGCCCTTGGCCGAAAGGTTGAACCCGCCATCCGGACGGACATAGCCGCCCCCCGACAGGTTGAGCGTCGCCCCGTCGTTGATCAGCAGGCTGCCGCTGATGTCGAGGCTCTCGGTGGGCGCGTCGGGATCGGTCACCAGGACCGTGGTGTCCAGGGGCGCGACCCTGGGGGCCGCCATGAGGGTGATCTCGCCGCCGTTGAGATAGGCCGATCCCACGATCGACTCGGCGGACGCGTTGAAGTCGTTGGCCCAACTGCCGGCCACGTTCAGCTGGCCGTTGATCACGATGTCGTAGGAGCCTGGCCCCTCCGGCTCGGGGACCGTCACCGAGCCGGCGGCGAAATGCGCGGTGGCCAGGTCGATCGAGCCGCCCGGGGTCACGATCCGCCCGTCGATGGTGAGGGTCCGCCCGGAGAGCGCCTCGAAAGCCCCGCCCGGCGCCAGATCGACCTCGGCGCCGGCCGTGACGTCGATCTTGCCACTGGTCTGGACCGTCAGCTGGCTCAGGCCCATGGCCGACAGGGCGCCGGCGTCCAGGGAGATCACGCTGAGACGCTCGATGGGCAGGACCGAGCCGGGGGGCCGGGTGGGAACGATCAATGTGCCGTCGGCGGCGAAGCTGATCTCCTGGCCATAGGCGAAATCGGACCCGACCGGCCGGTAGTCTTCCGACCCGACGATGGCGATGTCCCCGCCGCCGGTGGGTTGGCTGTTAAAATCGATCCCGAGCGCCTGGACGTTCAGATAGCCGCCGGCCGGAAGCTGGGACGGCGCGGCCTGGAGGCGCCGCACATCGCCGTAGACAGTGCCGGCGCCCGTGCCGGCCTGGGCATCCAGGGTCTGTTTGGGGCCGGCGAAGGCGTCGGCGAACACCCGGCCGTCCAGCGCGGCGACCGACGCCTTGATGGTGAGCGACCCGGCGTCGCGCCCTTCGCTGTACTCGCCCACGGCGTGGGCGCCCGAGAGCAGGGGGTCGACATAGGTCCGGGTGATTCCCCAGCGCGGCTGCACGCTGGTGAAGCCGTTGTAGACCGCCACATAGGTGTCGTTGGGGTTGGCGTAGGCGATGTCGATCACCTGCCCATTGGCGTTGACCAGCCGGGAGGTCTGCACCACCCCCGCCTGGAAGGTCCGCCAGCCGCCGGAGATATCGATCGATGCGCCGGCCTTGACGATCACATCGGCCGCCTGACTCACGTCGCCGCCGGCGGCGTGACTGGCCGCGCCCAGGGTGACATTGCCGCCGGTGGTCATCAGCTCGGAGGCGGTGACGCCCACCTGCTGGTAGTAGCTGGCGGCCTCGATCAGGGGCGATCCGACCCAGGCCACGCCGTCGGCCCGAACGCCCGAGAGCCGGGGATCGACCAGCACCGTGGCGCCGTTGAGGAAGCTCAAGCGATAGTCGGGCGTATCGCGCAGCTCGTTCTGCTTGACCGGGCGGATCTGGATGAGGTTGCGCGAGGCGGGGATGAAGACGTCCTTGAGGCCCGAGGCGTCGATGATCGCGCCGCTGTCGATGAACACCCGCGACGCCTGGAGCGCCCCGGCGTCCGTGGTGGTCTCCTGACCGGGATCCGCGCCGATCGAGATGTCGGCGCTGGGGGCGTAGATCAGGCTGTTGGCCCCGATGTCGATCCGCGCGCCGGTGTCGCCGATCCGGATCCGGGAGGTCTTGAAGGCACCCAGCGAGGTGGGATCCTGGGGGATGGTGGCCGGGCCCTCGTCCGGGGTGATGGCGATCACCGCGCCTGGGGCCAGTTCTATGTCGCCGCCGTAGAGGTTGACGTAGCCGTTGCGCGACACGCTGGTGGTCGAGCTGAGCACGCCGGCATCCAGAACCGCGCCGCCCGGCGTCGTGCCGGAAGTCAGCGTCGCGCCCAGGGACACATAGCCGCCGGGCGCCTCGATGATCCCATTCGCTAGGTTGTTCACATAGTCGCCAGCGGGCTTGAGCGACGTTCCCTTCAAAGCCAGGCCCCGAAGGTCGGGATCGACGCTATTGACGTCCCCCTGCGAGCGGGTAAGGACGACGTCTCGCCCCGACTGAAGGCTGACTTGGCCGTCCGGCGACGTCAGCCGCCCGCCGTTCACCACCCGCGGCGCGATGAACAGAAGGAAGCCGCCGTCGGCGCTGTTGATCGCCGCCCCCTCGCTGACCTCGACCGTTCCCTCCAGAAGGGGGTCGTAGACGAAGTTAGCGATCTCCTGGGCCGAAAAGGTGGCCTTGTTCGGCGTATCCGGCGCTTGGTCGACGTAGCCCAGCAGGCCGAGATTCAAGAACTCCGTATTCCGCTGCTGGAGCGTGATCGGGCCGCTGGCCTCCAGGGCGTGGCCGACCTCCAGGCTGGTCGCGATCAGCGAGTGGACGTTGACCTGGGCGGTGGGCCCGAAGATCACCCCGTTCTGGTTGATCACCAGGACCGTCCCGTCGGCCTTGATCGCCCCCAGGATCTGGCTGGGCGCCGGCGCCGAGTTCGGGTCGCGCAGGCCGGTCAGGGGGTTGATCTGGCCGACCACCCGGTTGAGCGCCACCCAGCTGGGCTGAGCCACGCCGTTGGACGTCTGCTGGAAGGTGAGGGTCGTCTCGCGCCCGACGTTGAAGGTCTCCCAGGAGAGGATCGCGCGGGCGTCGGTCTGAACCACCTTGACCTGGTTCGGGTCCCCGGCGTCGGCGGTGGGCAGCTGCGCCCCCTGCCAGGTGCGTATGCCCGTGGGATCGTCGGCCGCCGAGGTGATCTGGGTCACCGCCGGCGCGAGCCCGCCGATGGTCAGGCCGTTGGGGACCTGGGAGGCCATCGCCGCCGCCGCGGCGCGGGCCGCGGCCTGGAGCACCGGCAGGGCCATGACCTCATCCGTGCTCATGACGAAGCCGAAGGCGGTACGGATGCACAGCAGCCCGGCCTCGTGC
>JACDGF010000115.1 GCA_013815405.1 Caulobacteraceae bacterium
CGACATGGGCCCGGGCCCGCGCGGCGGCCGCTGATCGGGCCTGCGGCTCGAGGACGAACATCTGATAGACGATCACCAGGATCGCGGTGACGACCGCGAAGGCGATGAAGTTCTTGTTGTCGTTCGGCATGGAAGAGGCTTACAGGCCCGGTGGCGTTGCGTTCAAGGCGGAGGCTCGCCCAGGCTGGCGCTTCTTTTAAGGATCGGCGGCGAGCCTTATCAGCGCGCTTTTCATATCGTCAAGCAAGCGCCCCCAGGGCTGCGCCGCGGTTCCGCCGCGCGCGATGAACACATAATCATGTCCGGCCCGCGCATGAAGAGGCGCGACGATCCGCGCCGCCTCGCGCAGGCGCCGCTTGGCGCGGTTGCGCTCCACCGCCCCGCCGATCCTCTTGGTGGCGGTGAAGCCGATCCGGATCATGGCGGAACCGTCGCCCCGGTCCCGCGCCTGGGCCACCAGGGCGCCGCTGGCGCGCACCCGCCCCTTGGCCGCGGCCAGGAAATCGGGCCGTTTCCTCAGCCGCTCGATGGCGGGAGACAGTGTGCCACCAGACGGTGTTGAGTCATCTGGTTCCATTTTTCTCACCGTCACCCCGGACGGTAGCGAAGCGACGATCCGGGGCCTACGCTCCGCGACGGTCGGGATGACGGTGGTTGCTGGCGGGACGGCCGATAGTTTCCTCCCGCCGTTTACCCTAGGCCGTCAGGCGCTTGCGGCCCCGGGCGCGGCGGCGGCCGACGATCTTGCGGCCGTTCTTGGTGGCCATCCGCGAGCGGAATCCGTGACGGCGCTTGCGCACCAGTCGAGACGGTTGAAAGGTCCGCTTCACGTCGAAGCTCCAGGCGAAAGGCTGTGGGAGCCCCAAAATTCCAGGAGCCGCGTGAGCGCGCGGAGATAGGGGATGAGGCTGGCGGTGTCAATCCGACGCCTACAGCCTGATGCGTCTTGCACGGAACAGATGCGGACGCTGAATCAGGCTCTACACTTTTGACTCTAGAGCAAATTATCCCCGTTCAGACGATTCCGTCTGAACGGGGCTTCCTCTAGGCGCGGCGCCTCACAGGTCCGGCCGGATTACCGCCTTGCCGATCACCTGGCGGTTTGCCAGAAGGTCGAAGGCCGCTCGCCATCGGGTGAGCGGAAATTCGGCGTGGACGCGGGGCCGGACGGCGCCCTCCTCGGCGAGGCGCCACACCGCGTCGACGTTCTCCGCGCCCCGCCCAGGGAACCGGCGGCCGTATTCGCCGGCGCGCACCCCCATGAGCGAGAAACCCTTGATCAGCGGCAGGTTGGCGGCGATCGTCGGGATGCGCCCGGAGGTGAAGCCCACCACCAGCAGGCGCCCATCGAAGGCAATGCAGCGGACGCTCTCGTCGAAGACGTCGCCGCCCACCGGATCGACGATCACGTCCGCGCCGCCTCCGCCAGTGATCGTCTTGACCGCTTCGCGAAAGCCGCCGGTGATGTTGACCGTGGCGTCCCGGGCGTATTCGGCGGCGACCACCGCGAGCTTTTCATCCGAGGCCGAGGCGGCGATGACCCGGCAGCCCAGCGTCTTGGCCAAATCGACGCAGGCCAGGCCCACGCCGCCCGCGGCCCCGTGGACCAGCACCCATTCGCCGGCCGCCGCTCGGGCGCGGCGGACCAGCGAGACGTAGGCCGTGAGGTAGGCGGCGCCATAGGCCGAGGCTTGTGAAAAGTTCAGGGGTTCGGGCTTGGGCCTGAGCGCGTCGGCCGCGATGACGGCGAACCGGGCAAAGCCGCCGGCGCGCGCGCCCCCGACGACGGCGTCTCCGCGCTTCCAGCCTTTCACGCCCTGGCCAAGGGCGTCGATCTCGCCGGAAATCTCCAGCCCCGGAACGAAGGGGAGGGGCGGCCTGTACTGATACTCCCCCCGGGTCATCAGCAGGTCGGGGAAGTTAACCGCTGCGGCGCGCACCGCGACGCGAACCTCGCCGGCCCGCGGGACCGGGGTCTCGATGTCTTTGACGGCGCAGCCGCCGTAGTCGGGCGCCAGGGCCTCGACGACCAGGGCGCGCATGGTCAGGGCGAGGGCGGGGCGAAGGCGGACCTGACCAGGGCGGCGATCTCGCGGCAGGCGGCGTCGGCGCCTGGAACCGCGCCGGTGAGGGCGGTGAAGGCGTGGGAGAGAGGATCGTAGCAGCGATAGGTCACCCGCACGCCGGCCTCGCGCAGGCGCCGCGCATAGGCCTCCCCCTCGTCGACCAGGGGATCGAAGCCGGCGGCGGCGATGACGGCGGGGGCCAGCCCGGAAAGGTCCGCCGCCCGGATCGGCGAGAGGCGCGGGTCGGTGGGCGCGTCGCCGGGGCGCATATAGTGGCCCATGAACCAGGCCATGCTCTCGCGCGAGAGCATATAGGCGTCGGCGTAGGTGGTCATGGAGGCGCTCTCGCCGGCCACGTCCAGGGCCGGATAGATGAGCAGTTGCAGGGTGGGCTGGGGTTCCCCGAGGCGCTTCATCTCCTGGGCGATCACGGCGGCGAAATTGCCCCCCATGGAGTCTCCTCCCACGGCAACGCGCCCGGCCGGGGCGCCGAAGCGCGGCGCGTTGTCGCGCGCCCAGCGGTAGGCGGCCAGCATGTCCTCGAGGCCGGCCGGAAAGCGGTGTTCCGGCGCCAGGCGATAGTCCACCGACAGCACGGCGCAGCGGGCCACCTTGGCCAGGATCGTGCAGAACACCTCGCAGGTCTCCAGGTCGCCGATCACCCCGCCCCCGAAGTGGGCGAAGACCATCAGCGGCGCATCCGCATCCTGGCCTTCCGGCCGATAGGCGCGCGCGGCGATCGCTCCCTCCGCGCCGGCGACGGTCAGGGCCTCGATGCGCACGCCCGGTTCGATCCGGCCGGCGAGCGGGGCCAGGTATTGGGTCGTGCCGGCGCGGACCTCCGCCGGCGTCAGGCTGGAGGGTTGCGGGAGGCGGCGCGCCTGGGCGGCGAGGAGCTGGAGGCGCGGATCGAGGGTCCGGCCGCCTTGGTAGACGACCCCGCCGCCCGCCAGGCCCCGAAGGATCGGGCGCGGCAGGCTTAGCAGGGCGCGCAGGCCCCATTTGCGAACCGCCGGGTCAGCCACGCCCGCTCACGGCTCGACGCGGGGCAGGGCGGTCACCCCGCCCAGGATGAGGCGCACGACGAATTCCGAAGCGGCTTCCACATCCAGCGGCCGCCGCTCCAGCATCCGGTCGCCGATCTCGCGGGCCACGGCGATGCAGCTGGCGGCCAGGTAGTCGAGATCGACCTTGGGCGCGAGGCCGCGGTCCATGACGTCGGCGAACACCCGCCGCACCTCCTCGAACACCGCCAGGATCTCGGGCGTGTTGCGGGTGTGGGCCAGGGGCGCGCCGGGCGCCCTGTCCACCCCCCAGGAGTCCTGTTCGCCGGCCAGGAAGTCGAAATAGGCCCGTACCGCCGCCCGCAGATAGGATTCGAAGTCGCTCGCCTTGGCCGACAGGGCCTGGAGGATCGGCCTGAACCGCCGCGCGCCGTCGTCCGCCAGGGCGTCGAACACCTCCTCCTTGGAGCGGTAGTAGTTGTAGAAGGCGCCGACCGAAAGGCCCGTGCGCCGGATGATGTCTCGCACCGTCGCCGCCTCGAAGCCGAGTTCGCCGAACACCGCCCGCGCCGCGTCCAGGATCGCCACGCGGTTGGCCGCCTTGGTCTGCTCGCGCTTGCCGGGGGAGAGGTAAAGGATTTGGGACATGGCTGCCGACGATAGGGTGGCGCGATGGGCGGAGGCGGCAGGATTGGGCAGAGGGGCAGCGAAGTCCAGCCCAGTCGTCGCGGAGGCGTCTCTCTCGGGACTCATCGGCGCGCCGGCGCCCCACCCATTCCGCCCTTCTCCGCGAAGGCGGGGATCCAGGTTTTTTGCCGTCGCGCTCTAGCAGGAACAGTGTTCCTGACTCTGAATTCGCCAAATATTACGTAATTTTGAATAAATTGAACCGGGAATGCTTGACAGTTGCCGCGCTTGTGCTATATAGGGTTGTGTATTGGAGATAAGGTTAAATGGCACATGTGGTCTTGAAAGAAAGTGGAAGGGGAAACAGCATGGATGCTGACGTTCTGCGAAAGGCTCTCCGCAAAGCCACCGATGCCCCGTACACCGTCGACCAACTCCCGGGAGGCGATGTGGTGCTGTCCAGCGACGACGATCTCGTGCTGATCCTTGGCAGGCTGACGTAGTGACCGCCTCGGCGGGCGGGGGAGAAAGTGGGCGGCACGGGACGCAAGCGTCACCCCTTGTAGCCGCCGCAAGTGCGCATGAAGGGTCCCGGCGGCAACGCCGGGACCTTTTGCTGTGCGTGAGGAACTGCGAGACCTCCAGGAACACCGATACGTTTGAGGCGCGACACCGTGTTCCCGATTGGTGGCCGTGCTGGACGGGGCTTCCGCAGCGAAGCACAGACGGCTTCAGCCCACCTCGCCCACGCGGATCCGCCACATAGCTTTCACACCGTCCGCTTCGCCCGGTCCTGCTCGTTCGCGCCGCGGATCATCGCCCTCGCCCGGGCCCAGCGTTTATCGTCCCAGTCGCGCAGGGCGGAGAACGCGCCGCCGCCGGCGTTCCAGGCGCCGCCGTCGATGGCGATGGTCTGGCCGTTGACGTAGGCCGAGAGGGGATGGAGCAGATAGACGGCGAGATTGGCCAGTTCGCGCATCTCCCCGACCCGGCCCATGGGATTGCTCCCCATGTCCCGGGCCGATCCCGCGTCCTGGCCGGGGCTGAGGCGCGCCCAGGCGCCTTCAGTCGGAAAGGGGCCAGGCGCGATGGCGTTGAAGCGGACGCCCTTGGGGCCCCATTCCACGGCCAGGGACTGGGTCATCACGTTGAGGCCGGCCTTGGACATGGCCGAAGGCACGGTGAACGGCCCGCCGCTCCACACCCAGGTGGTGAGGATCGAGACCACCGAGGCGCGCGCGCCCTCTTTGATCCAGCGCTTGCCGCAGTCGAGGGTGACGAAGAACGAGCCGCGAAAGACGATGTTGGCGATGGCGTCGAAGGCGCGGGGCGAGAGATCCTCGGTGCGGCTGATGAAGTTCCCCGCCGCGTTGTTGATCAGGCCGGTGAGCGCGCCGCCGTCCGACCACACCTGGTCGAGCATGTCGTGGATGGCTTCGGGCACGCGGATGTCGCAGGCGATGCCCGTGACCTTGCCGCCATGGGCGTCCATTAGCTCCTTGGCCGCATCGTCCAGCACCCCGCCGCGGCGCCCGCAGATATAGACCTCCGCGCCCAGCATCAGGCAGGCCTCGGCCATGACCTTGCCAAGGCCGGTGCCTCCGCCTGTGATGAGGACGCGCTCGCCCTTCATCAGACCGGGCTTGAACATCAGATCGTCGGGGGTCATGGCGCGCTCTCCCTCACACGCCGCGAGTGGAGCGGCCTTACGGCGGAGAGGTCAAGCCTCCAGGCGCTTCAGCAGCGCCATGGCGGCGGCCGGGGCGCGGACCTTTCCCGCATGGATGAAGAAGGCGAAGACGTCGCGGTCGGCCTTGGGCGCCGCATGGCCCGCGTCCACGGGCGCCAGGCCGGCCGGGGCGTCGCCGCGCGCGAAGGCCTCGAATCGTTTCGCCCAGGCGCCGAGGCCGGCGTCTTCGTAGGCCGTTTCGATGTCGTCCCGGCCCGTCATCAGGCGAGCATAGACGAAGTCGGCGGCGACATCGGGGATCAGCGGATAGGTCTCGTGGTCCGCCAGGCAGATGGCGACGCCGTGATCCCTGCATTGGGCGACGAAACTGGGATCGGCGAAGCTCGGATGGCGCACCTCCAGGCAGTGGCGAAGGGGCAGGCCTTCCAGCGTCTTGGGCAGGAGCGCGAAAAAGCCGGTGAAATCGTCGGGGTCATATTTCTTGGTCGGCATGAACTGCCACACGATCGGCCCCAGCCGGTCGCCCAGTTCGGCGAGGCCCTGACCCAGGAACCGTTCGACCGAAGGGCCGGCCTCGCCCAGCGCCTTGCGGTTGGTGCAGAAGCGGGAGGCTTTGACGGCGAAGACGAAATCCTCCGGCGTCTGGGCGGCCCAGCCGGCGAAGGTCGCCGGCTTGAACGTGGAATAGTAGGTGGCGTTGATCTCGATGACGGTGACGTGACGGCTGGCGAAGGCCAGTTCGTCCGCCTGCCGGGTCCCTTGCGGATAGAAGACGCCGCGCCACGGCGCGAAGGTCCACCCGCCGATGCCGGCGCGGATCCTGCCCGCCATGCGAAGTCTCCATCGACGACGTTCCCCGCCGCCATCCTAAGCCTCGTGCCTCGATAAGGCCGAAATGAAAATTCAACAAACCATGACTATGTGAGGCCTCGCGTAGCGATCGGTCCGCCGCCGCCGCGCTTTTGGGACGGCGCCGGATCAAGGGGATGATGAGACGAGCGGCATTCCTGATCGCCCTGGCCGCGTTGCTTTGCGCCTGCCAGAGCGCCGGCCATCGCGCGCCGGACCTGCGCCTTCCGGCGGCCTATGAGGCGCCGGAGGCCGGCGCGGTGCTGTCGGCGGCGCAGCTGGACCGCTGGTGGCTTTTGTTCGGCGATCCCCGGCTGAACGCCCTGGAAGATCAGGCCTCCCGCGCCGCCCCCGACGCCCGCACGGCCCAGGCCCGCGTCCTGGAAGCCAAGGCGGTTCGGGACAGCCAGGTCGCCCAGACCTTCCCGACCGGCGCGATCGCCGCCAACGCCACCCGCCAACAGGCCTATAACC
This sequence comes from Caulobacteraceae bacterium, assembly GCA_013815405.1. Lineage (GTDB taxonomy): Bacteria > Pseudomonadota > Alphaproteobacteria > Caulobacterales > Caulobacteraceae > Acaudatibacter. The sequence goes on from JACDGF010000115.1 coordinate 6,711, forward strand.
TGGGCGGCCGATCCACCTCCCTTTTCCCCATAGGCGGGGTGACCGAGACCGAAACCGCCAACTTCGACGTTTCCTGGGAGCTCGACCTGTTCGGCCGCCTTGCCCAGGCGCGAAGGATCGCCAAGGCTGACTTGGCAGCCGCACGGTTCAATATCGAAGGC
>JACDGF010000001.1 GCA_013815405.1 Caulobacteraceae bacterium
GCGTGGAAGCGCGGCTTAGGCCGTTGGCGTCGAGGTCGGTCGGGAGGTCGCTACGGCGGGCGCCCGCCGGCGTCCTCCGGGTTCGCGTAAGCATGAAGCTTCATGTCCTGGTCAGATGTGAGAGCGGCTTGGCTGGACATGAAAGTTTTCACCGCGCTCTCCCGTCCCCTCGGACATGTGCGAACCTTGAGCTATGCCGTGTGTTGAGGACGAACACAACGGTAATCACGAGACAGGGAAGCGCTGAGCTTGCAGACGGGTGCCGCTCAGGCTGACCGAGCCAGCGCCGGCAGATCGGTCCAGTCCAGCGGCCCTCACCCCTCTCCCGCAAACCTTCGTCATCAGGTGGCCGGCGTGGTAACGCTCCTGGCGCGTCGCTGGCCGCATCGGTGTTGAACAAACGGACGTCGGCGCATAACTACGACCGGCCGCGTTCTTTAGGAAAAAAGGTGACGTCATGCCCCAGGTGCAAGCCAATCTGACGGACGCGGATCTGCAGGATCTCGTCGAGATCGCCAAGCGACGGGGCGTCGATGCGAACACCGCGCTGCAACAGGCCATCGCCACCGAGAAGCTGATCCTGGACAATGTCCAGGACGGTGACGACCTGCTGATCAAGAAGCCGAACAACACCGTGTCGAAAGTCGTCTTCTCCAAGTAGCGGGGAGTCCGCGGTGGCCGACGAAGAACCGCTCGGCCCCGCCGCTGGCGGCGGGGCGGGGGACGGGGGCGATGCACCGATCGACCTGAGCAGCCTGGGGGCGAAGGCCAATGCGGGCGCGGCGGGCGACGGGGCCGGCCGGGCGGGCGACAGAGACTCGCCGATAGGCGTCGGGCCGAGCAAGAGCATCGACGCCACCCGCGAACGGATCGCCTACATTCTGCTTGGCACGCTCGGAACTGGTCATATTGCTTCAGGCGATCGCGAGCGCCGTTTTCGCCGGTGACTGCTCGAACTACGCCCATTGTGACGCCGCGAAGTGATCCAGCCGCGACCCGCTAGGCCCGGTTGCCGACCAAGTCCCAGTCGCCATCCCCCGCCTCGCGGAACCCGGCGTCGTGGAGCACCCGGCGCGCGCGCGCGAGGTCGTCGTCGCCGACCATCAGGCGCACGGGAATGATCGAGCGCCACAGCGATCCGGCCGCGCCGTCGAACACAAGGGTCTCGACCCCGGCGTCCCGCAGCAGGGCCTCCACGGCGGAAAACTTCACCGCGTCGATGGTCCGCATCAGGGCGATCATGGGCGCCGGCGGCGGGCGGCGGGGTCGACAAGCGGGACGGGGGATGAAAGAGCGGTCGGGAACATGGCGCGCCGGCGGGGGTTGCGATGCGTGAGTATGTCCCGCCCCGCCGCCGACCGCCACCCGCCGCTGGCGGGGTCGCCTTCAAGCCCGCCGAAAGCCAAGATGCCCGCCCCCCTTTCCCCCTCCACCGCCCGCAACGCCCTGGTCGTCATCGCGGTGATCGCCGCCGGCGCGGCCCTCCGCTGGATGGGCGGGATCATCAGCCCTCTGCTCCTGGCGATGTTCCTGGCGGTGATGGTCGACAGCTTCGGCCGGGTGATCCGGCGCCACGCGCCGGTCCTGCCGGCCAGCGCCTCTGTGCTGGCCGCGATCGTCCTTTCGGTGGTTCTGTTCGGCGCCGCCGCGGTCATCGTCGCCAACAACGCCGGCGGCTTCATCGGCAAGCTGGCCGGCTACGAGCCCAAGCTGAACGCCCTGATCGCCCATCTCGCCGGCCGCTTCGGGATCCGGACGCCCCATACCGTCGGCCAGATCGTCGGCCAACTCGATCCCATGCCCTATCTGGGTTCGGTGGCCCAGGCGCTCCAGGGTTTCGCTTCCAGCGCGGTGCTGGTGCTGATCTACCTGGGGTTCCTGATCGCCTCGCGCCACGCCTTCGAGCGCAAGGCGGTCAAGCTCTTCCAGGAGCGCGAGGAGCGCCAGGAGGCCCTGCACGTTTTCGTGCGGGTGCGCGACAGCGTGGAGCGCTATCTGTGGATCCAGACCGTCACCGGGGCGATGATCGCCGTGGTCGGGGGGGCGCTGATGATGGCGGTCGGCCTGGAGGACGCCTTCTTCTGGGCCTTCCTGATCTTCATCCTCAACTACATCCCGATCGTCGGCGCGGCGGTGGCCATCGTCCTGCCCTCGCTCTTCGCCCTGGTGCAATTCCCCGGCTACGGCCAGGCGGCGCTCCTGCTGGGCGGCCTTTTCGCGGTCACCTTCCTGGTCGGCAACATCCTCCTGCCCCGGATGCAGGGCGACAGCCTCAACCTCGATCCCCTGGTGGTGCTGATGTCCCTGGGCTTCTGGGGCGCGATCTGGGGATTGACGGGCATGTTCCTCTCCACCCCCCTGACCGTCCTGGTGATGGTGATCCTGGCCCAGTTCGAGGGCTCGCGCTGGATCGCCGTCCTGCTGTCCGCGGACGGGGACCCCCAGGGCCTGGGGCGCGGCGCGGAGCGCTCCCCCGACGAGGGCGCCAAGCCGCGCCACGCCGTCGCGCAAGGCGCGGCCCGGTCATAGAACGGCTCAGGCGATCGGATGAGGGCCTGTCGCCGCTATTGACATGTCGGCCACTGATTGCGGCGGCCGAAACGCTGTTTTTAAACGCCTAGGAGGATGGTGGGAGCCAAGATGCTGGAGCCGATCCCCATTAGGGTCGCGTCGGCCGCCAGATCGTCGATTCCGCTTTCGCGGTTCACACCGCTCTGGGCCCCGTTTGCTGGAGCCGGTCTACGAACAATGCTTGAGCCACGTCTCAAACTGTCGGGATTCCGCCTTGGCCTGCTGATAAATTCAACTTCCCCTTGCTGAATCACGGCATCGGGCGCCTCAATCCACTCCTCGGCGTTGAAAACTCTCGCCGACGACGCGCGCTCCAAAAATCATTCGAGCCCGCCCGACCCTCACGCACCAAGATCGTCCCCCCTTCAACGTTGTCTGGTTGGCGCGGTTCAAATCCGGCGCGATTGGCTCTAAAGCTGCGCGCCATGCCCGACACCTTCACCGCGCCTGCGCCCGGCGAGTTCACGATTCTGACCCTGGCCCCGTCGTTCATCGCCGACCAGGATGGCGGCGGGGCCGCCCTCACCGGCCCCCAGGGCGCGTTCCTCGCCCAGGTCCTGGAAGACTTCCGGCCCGAGGAGCTTCCCGGCGTCACCCCCCTCGACCTCTCCTGCGCCCTGGCCGATTTCTGGCGTTTCGGGACCGCTCGAGGGGTGGGGGCGCAGGCGGTCCGCCTGGTCCGCGCCAAGGGCGCCGGGGGGCGAGACCTGAAGGCCGACCTCCTGGAGATCGTCCAGCCCGACGCTCCCTTCCTGGTCGACAGCGTGATGGGCGAGGTCGGCGAGTCCGGGGCCCAGGTCAGGGCGATGTTCCATCCCATCGTCGGCGAGGACGCCGCGCCGTCATCGATGATCCAGGTCTGGCTGGCGCCGGTGGCGCAGGAGCGGCGCGCCGGCCTGATCGAGCGGGTGTTGGCGACCCTGGCGGACGCGCGCGCCGCGGTGGCGGATTTTCCGGCCATGCTGGCCCTGATGAGCCGCTCTATCGAGGAACTGGGCCGCGCCGCGCCGGGCGATCCCGAAGCCTTGTCGGAGGATCTCGACTTCCTGCGCTGGATGGACGACGGCCATTTCGTCTTCCTCGGCGCGCGCGTCTACGAATACCCGCGCACGGAAGAGGGCGGCTATGCGGCGGAGGAGCCGCTGTACGACCCGGGCGGCGGCCTGGGCCTGCTGCGCGATCCCACCTTGACCGTGCTGCGCCGGGCCAGCGAGCCGGCGATCCTGTCGGCCGGCCTGCGTCAGAGCCTGGAGACGGCGGAGCCGGTGGTGGTGGCCAAGTCCAACCTGCGCTCCCGCGTCCACCGGCGGGTCTATATGGACTATGTCGGGGTCCGCCGGTACGGGGCCGACGCCAAGCCCTCCGGCGAGGTCCGCTTCGTGGGCCTGTTCACCGCCCAGGCCTATGACGAGCCGGCCCGCGCGACCCCGATGCTGCGGCGGAAGCTGGACAGGGTGATGGCCGCCGCCGGCTATGCGGAGGGCAGCCACAACGCGGTCCGCCTGGCCAACATCCTGGAGACCTATCCGCGCGACGAACTGTTCCAGATCGGGGTCGACGAGCTCCTGGCCACCGCGCTTGGCATACTGCACCTGTCCGACCGGCCCCGGGTGAGGCTGTTCGTCCGCCGCGACCCCTTCGACCGCTTCGTCTCGGTCCTGCTCTACGCGCCGCGCGACCGCTATGACGCCCGCCTGCGGATCCACGCCGGCGAGATCCTCGCCCAGGCCTTCGGCGGGCGCGTCTCGGCCTCCTATCCCAGCTATTCCGACGCGCCGCTGGCGCGGGTCCACTACATCATCGGCGTCACGCCGGGCGACCATTTGTCGCCCGATCTCGCCGGCCTGGAGGCCGACATCGCCCGCGCCGCCCGGACCTGGGGCGACGACCTGGAGGCCGCCGTCCGCGCCGGCCTGCCCGACCCGGCCGGCGCGCCCGCGATCCTGGCGGCCTATGACGGCGCCTTCCCGCCCGGCTATCGCGACCGCTACGACGCCTCCGACGCCCTGGCCGACCTGATGATGATCGAGGACCTGGGCGGCGGCGGCGCGGTCAGCGTCCGGGCCTTCCGCAAGGCGGGCGATTCGAAGCTGCGGTTCCGCTTCAAGCTCTACCGGCGGGGCGACGCGCCCGCGGCGCTGTCGCGGGTGCTGCCGATCCTCCAGGACATGGGCCTCAGCGCCCTGGTCGAGGACGGCTTCGCGATCACCCCCCTGACCCCCGGGGGCGCGCGCGACCGCGTGTGGATCCACGAATTCATGCTCGAGGACGAGCACGGCGCGCACCTGACCTTCGAGGACCTGCGGGCCCCGTTCGAAGAGGCGTTCAACGCGGTGTGGGACGGGGCGGCCGAAAGCGACGGCTTCAATCGCCTGGTGCTCGAGCTGGGCGCCTCGTGGCGCGAGGCGGCGCTGATCCGGGCCCTGGCCCGCTACCGCCAGCAGTCGGGCCTCGATCCCAGGCAGAGCGTGCAGGAGGCGGCCCTTTCCACCCACCCGGCCGTGGCGCGGCTGATTCTCGGCCTCTTCGCCGTCCGCTTCGACCCGGCCACCCTGGCCACCCTGGAGGAGCGGGCCGAGCAGGCCGCGCGCCTGCGCCTGGCCATCGAGGAGGCCCTTCAGGCGGTGGAGGGCCTCGACGCCGACCGGGTGCTGCGGCGCCTGGCCGCCCTGGTGGGCGCCATCACCCGCACCAACTACTACCAGGCGGACGCGGCCGGCGCCCTCAAGCCCTACATCAGCTTCAAGGTGGCCAGCCGCGATCTGGCCGACCTGCCCGCGCCCAAGCCCTTCCGCGAGATCTTCGTGGCCGCCCCCGACGTGGAGGGGGTCCATCTGCGCTTCGGCCCGGTGGCGCGCGGAGGCCTTCGCTGGTCCGACCGCCGCGACGATTTCCGCACCGAGGTCCTGGGCCTGGTCAAGGCCCAGCAGGTCAAGAACGCGGTCATCGTGCCGGTGGGCTCCAAGGGCGGCTTCTACCCCAAATGCCTGCCGCGCGGCGGCGGCCCCGAGGCCATCCGGACGGCGGCGATCGGCGCCTACCGCACCTTCCTTCGCGGCCTTCTGGACCTCACCGACAACATCGACGGCGAGGGGGCCGTCGTCCATCCCCCCCGGGTGGTCGCCCACGACGGGGAGGACCCCTATCTGGTGGTCGCCGCCGACAAGGGCACGGCCAGCTTCTCCGACATCGCCAACGGCATCTCCGAGGACTACGGCTTCTGGCTGGGCGACGCCTTCGCCTCCGGCGGCTCGGCGGGATACGACCACAAGGCCATGGGGATCACCGCGCGGGGGGCGTGGGAATCGATCAAGCGCCACTTCCGGGAGCTGGGAAAGGACATCCAGCGCGAGCCGGTCAGCGTCGTGGGCGTCGGCGACATGTCCGGCGACGTATTTGGCAACGCCATGCTCCTGTCCCGGACGATTCGCCTCGGGGCGGCGTTCGACCACCGCCATATCTTCCTCGACCCCGAGCCCGACGCGGCGGTTTCCTGGGCCGAGCGCAAGCGCCTGTTCGATCTGCCCAGGTCGTCCTGGGCCGACTACGACCCCGCCTTGATCTCGCCCGGCGGCGGGGTTTTTCCGCGCGCCGCCAAGTCGATCGCGCTCACCGAGCCGGTCAAGGCGATGCTCGACCTGAAGGCCGACGCCCTCTCGCCCGCCGAGCTCATCTCGGCGATCCTCAAGGCCCGGGTCGAGCTGCTCTACCTGGGCGGCATCGGCACCTATGTCAAAGGCCTCGCCGAGGCCAATCTGGATGTCGGCGACAAGGCCAACGACGCGGTGCGGGTCAATGGCCGGGATCTCCGCTGCAAGGTGGTCGGCGAGGGCGCGAACCTGGGGCTGACCCAGGCCGGCCGGATCGAATTCGCCCTGGCCGGCGGCCGCATCAACACCGACGCGATCGACAACTCCGCCGGCGTCGACACCTCCGACCACGAGGTCAACATCAAGATCCTCACCGGCATGGCCGAGGCGTCCGGGGCGCTGGCGCGGGCGGACCGCGACATGCTGCTGGCCTCGATGACCGACGACGTCGCCGCCCACGTCCTGGCCCACAACTATGACCAGACCCTGGCCCTCACCCTGCGGGAGGCGGAGGGGTCCAGGCATCTGGAGGCCCAGGCCGCCTTCATGGCCGCCCTGGAGGCCCGCGGGCGCCTCGACCGGGCGCTGGAGGGCCTGCCCGACGCCGCCGTCCTCGCCGCGCGCGCCCAGGCGGGGCTGGGCCTCACCCGGCCGGAGCTTGCGGTGCTGCTGGCCTATGGCAAGCTCGACCTCTTCGACGCGATCATCGCCTCGGCCGCCCCCGACGATCCCTGGTTCCTGGCCACCCTTGAAGCCTATTTCCCCCGCGCCCTGGCCCGGTTCGAGGAGCCGATGAAGCGCCATCGCCTGCGCCGGGAGATCATCGCCACGGTGATCGACAACGACCTGGTCAACCTGTGCGGGCCGACTTTTCCCGGAAGGCTGCGGGCCGCCGCCGGCTGCGACACGGCCGCCCTGGTCGCCGCCTTCGAGGCCTCCCGCCAGGTGCTGCGGTTCCAGGAAGCCTGGGCCCGGGTGGAAGCGCTCGACGGCAAGGCCCCCGCCGCCGGCCAGACCGCCCTCTTCGGCGAACTGGTCGACGTGCTGCGCGGCCAGACCTACTGGCTGGCCCGTCGCGCCGCGCGTGAGGGGGCGGACGTCCAGGCCCTCGCCCTCGCCTACCGTCCGGCTGTGGACGCGCTCAAGGCCCTGGTCCCGGGCGTGCTCTCGCCCTTCGAGCAGAAGGCGGCGGTGCGCCGGGCGGCCGGCTGGATCAAGGCCGGCGCGCCCAAGGACATCGCCCATTCGGTCGCCCTGATGCGCCCGCTCACCCTGGCGGCCACCCTGACCGACCTGGCCCGCGCCCAGGGCTGGCCCCTGGCCCACGCGGCCTTCGTCTATCATCGGGTCGGCGGGCTGTTCGGCTTCGACCGCCTGCGCGCGGCGGCCGGATCGCGCGGCGCGGTCGACGCCTATGAGCGCCTGGCGGTGCGCCGCCTGATCGAGGACATGGTCGCCGAACAGTCCGCCCTGGCCCGCGCGGTCATGGACTTCGCCGGCCCTCCCGCCAGCGCCGACGATCCCGGACGCGCCATCCAGGCGGTGACCGCCTGGACCGCCTCCCGCCCCGACCCCGTCCGCGCCGCCAAGCGCACCGTGGAAGATGTCGAAAAAGCCGCCGGCGGCTGGACCTTCGCCAAACTCACCATCGCCAACGCCGCGCTAAGGGAGCTGGCGGCGGCCTGAAGGCATCTCTCCGCCCCCGCGCCCCCTCCGTCACGGCGCGAGAGGGCGCCGCGCCACCTCCCCCGCTTCGCAAGGGAGGATTGAATAGTTCCTCCCCCGCCTCTTCGCGGGTGAGGGGGACCGCGAAGCGGTGGAGGGGGCGGGGGAAGGAACGCGGGCCTAAGGTCTCCGCGGTAAGGGCGCCACCTCTAAAACTCGTCGTGAATCATGGCGTTGAAGTGATCCATCACCTCGGCCATGCCTGCTTCGTCGGGCGGCTCGACAGGGGCCGGCGTGGAGGGGGCGCGAGCCAAGACGACGCGGCCGATCACGACGCCACCCTGGACCAGCGTCAACTCTTCGTCGGCGACGAGCCCCGCGAGCGCCTTGGCCGCACGTGGCGGCAGGTCGTCGAGATCGATCTGTTTCATGGCTGGACAATTCTAGGCGGGACCTTACGGATCGGCCATGGCCTATCGCAGCTTGCGGGAATTCATCGCCGCCCTGGAGGCGCGGGGCGAACTCGTGCGCGTGAGGGAGCCGGTCTCCACCGTCCTGGAGATGACCGAGATCTGCACCCGCCTCCTGGCGGCCGGCGGCCCGGCGGTGCTGTTCGAGCGCCCCATCCGCGCCGACGGCGAGGTCTCGGCCATCCCGTGCCTGGCCAACCTCTTCGGCACCGTCGCGCGCGTGGCCATGGGCGTCACCCTGGAGGGCAAGGCGCGTACGACCGGGGCCGAGCTTCGCGAAGTGGGCGAGCTTCTGGCCTTCCTGCGCAGCCCGCAGCCGCCGCGGGGCCTGAAGGAAGCCTGGGACATGGTTCCGCTCGCCCGCACCGTCCTTGGCATGACGCCCAGGATCGTGACCAATGCCCCCGTCCAGGACGTGGTGCTCACCGGCGCCGACATCGACCTGGGCAAGCTCCCCATCCAGACCTGCTGGCCGGGCGAGCCGGCCCCCCTGATCACCTGGCCCCTGGTGGTCACCAAAGGGCCGAGTGCGGCGCGGGAGGACGACTTCAACCTCGGCATCTACCGCATGCAGGTGATCGGCCGAGACCGGACGATCATGCGCTGGCTCGCCCACCGGGGCGGCGCCCAGCACTACCGCCGCTGGAAGGAAGCGGGAAAGCCGAACGCCCTGCCGGCCTGCGCGGTGATCGGGGCCGATCCCGGGACCATACTGGCGGCGGTGACTCCGGTGCCGGAGACCCTGTCGGAATACCAGTTCGCCGGCCTGCTGCGCGGGGCCAAGGTCGAACTCGTGGCCGCCAAGACCCAGCCGCTGCTGGTCCCCGCCCAGGCCGAGATCGTCATCGAGGGCGAGGTGCGCCTCGGCGACACCGCCGACGAAGGCCCCTACGGTGACCACACCGGCTATTACAACAGCGTCGAGCCCTTCCCGGTCTTCCAGGTCGCCGCCATCACCATGCGGCGCGACCCGATCTACCTCACCACCCACACCGGCCGCCCGCCCGACGAACCCAGCATCCTGGGCGAGGCGCTCAACGAGGTCTTCATCCCCCTCCTGCAAGGCCAGTTTCCCGAGATCGTCGACTTCTGGCTGCCGCCGGAAGGCTGCAGCTATCGCATCGCCGTGGTCTCGATGAAGAAGGCCTACCCCGGCCACGCCAAGCGGGTGATGATGGGGGTGTGGTCGTACCTTCGCCAATTCACGTACACCAAGTGGGTGATCGTGGTCGACGACGACATCGACGCCCGCGACTGGAAGGACGTGATGTGGGCCATCTCCACCCGCATGGACCCCGCCCGCGACATCACCCTGATCGAGAACACCCCGATCGACTACCTCGACTTCGCCTCGCCGGAGAGCGGGCTGGGATCGAAGATCGGCCTGGACGCCACCAACAAATGGCCGCCGGAGACCAAGCGGGACTGGGGCCGCAAGATCGCCATGGACCCGGCGGTCGTGGCGGCGGTGGACGTGATGTGGCCGAGGCTGGGGTTGGCGGGCGAGGGGAAGCCGGGCGGGGCCGAGGGTGATTTCGATTTCCAAGCCTGATCATTGACGGGGCCTGACCCGAGCGCCACGTCGCGCGATTGCGCCGGGCGGTGGGTTGTGGCTTAAAATCCTGACGTGGGGCATCGCCTCGGGGCAAGGACGATCGATGAATCATCTGCTCATCGGGCTGGGCGGCACGGGCGGGCGGGTGCTGACCGCTTTCCGCAAGCTCAAGTACCGCAATCTGCGGGACGACGAGCCGGAAGGCGTCACCCTCGACTATCTGTTCGTCGATTCCGACCCGAAGTCGTTCGTCGACGACGACCCGACGTGGACGGTGCTCGGCCATTCGGTGCAACTGCCCAAGCGCAGCCAGCTGCTGATCGCCCAGGCGAACCTGCTCAGCGTCATCAACGACCTCAATTCCTTCCCCAACCTCAAGCCATGGATCGGGGATCGCGACGCGTGGGGAGAGATCCTCGCCAGCCTGGGGATCGACGCCGCCGGCGGCCAGAAGCGGCGGCTGGGCCGCTTCCTGTTCGCGATGAGCGCGCGCCGGTTCAAGGAAGCCGTGGCCCAGATCGTCCAGGACATGCAGACGCGCGGCGGCCGGTCGACCGACATCACCTTCCATGTCTTCTGCGGCTTGGCCGGCGGCACCGGGTCGGGCGCGGTGATCGACGTGGTCGCCCAGCTTCGGGCCATGTTCCCGGACCCGCAGAAGCGGATCATCGTCTACGCCTATCTTCCCGACCTCAATCCGCCGGCCAAGTGGAACACCGGCAACTATCACGCCAACGCCTATGCGGCGCTTCGCGAACTGAACGCATTGGCGGCGGGGGCGTGGGCGCCGTTCGACGTGGTGACGGGGACAGGACCGGTGCCGAACCAGAGCGAGTTCTGGTTCAACGGCTGCTACGTCTTCACCGACAACAACGACCAGGGATACCGCGCCGCCATCGACAAGGATCTGCCGGACATCGTGGCTGATTTCGTCTATCGCAAGACGGTGGTGGCCGGCGCCTGGAGCGGTTTCGGGCGGGTGGAAAACTTCGAGAACGGCGACGCCTCTCCGGAAGCTTCGGCCGGGTCCCGCCGCGGGCAGCGCGCGGTCCGGTTCATGAGCTTCGGCATCCGCAGCCTGGCCTTCCCCGAGGAAGCTATCAAGGAATACCTCACCTACGACTATGTGGGGCAGGCCTATCGCCAGCTGAACTACAACAATTGGCAGGACGGCGTCGGTTACCTCGAACAGGCCAAGCCGCGCGCCGACTCGGAATTCGTCTGCGACAACAAGCAGCGCGAGGACTGGCGCCTGACTGACGATCACGTCCGGCTGTCGCGGCCGATCATCGACACCGAGGGGTCGAAACGCTGGCGGACCTACGAAGAGGAATGGCAGGAATGGCGCGCCAACTACCAGACCTTGGCGCAGCAGGCCGAAAAGCTGAAATGGCTCAATGAGCTCACCAAGCTCTTCCAGAACACCTGGACGACCAATTTCCGCGGCGCGGGCGTCCAGCAGTTCTTCGACGTCGCCCAAAGGGACGCGAAAAACCTTGCCGCAGCGATCCGCGACCGGGTCGAGCGCAGCCTGTTCGACGACTGGCGCAACGGCGCCCGTTCGATCGCCGAATGCGGCCGGGTGGTCGGCGCCCTCCTGCAGGACACCAACGCCCGCCTGTTGACCATCGACGACTATGTGGCCAAGCGCGACGCCGGCGCCGACAACCTGATCCGCCAATTTGGCGAAATCGAGCGCACCTGGGGGCAGTTCCGCATCCTTCCGGGCGAGCGCGAGCGCATCCTCGACAAGGCGTCGTTCACCTTGAGGGAGCACTACACCGCCCGCACCTTGGCCGAAGCCGGCCGGTTCTCCAAGAAGCTCCTGGGCGAACTGGTGACCGCCTTCACGGACCTCAAAGCCTCTATCGACTCCGCCGAGACGACCTTGGGCGCGGCGTCCGACCAAGCGGTCAAGGTCGTCGGCGCGCGCGCCCCGGCGGAGGCCGGCGCGGATCCCGGCGCGTCCTTCGTGACCACGGTGGGCGATCCCAAGGCGATCGACGCCACGCGCCGAAAGCTGGTGCTCAACGAAGAGGAAATGCGCGTCCACACGAGCACCGTGCGCGGCAGGATCGCCCTGGCCCTGGGCCAGCGGCCGACCTTCGACGCCCTGGCCCTGCGCCTCAACCAGAACGACCTGAAGAACATCATCGTCTCGACCTCGGCGGAGGACGTCACGTCGGCGCACCAGCGGCTGATCACCGAACGTTCCGAACGGGTGGTCGGCGTCTCGGTGATCGACAAGCTTCACGACAGCTGGGGCGACAACCCCGATCGGGTCAACCGCGAGGTCGCGGCCCTGGCCCGCAGCGCCGGGCGCTTCGTCGGCTTCGACGAGACCGAGCAGAACAAGTCCTACGAGGGCAAGAGCGTCACGGCTCGGGCGGTCGAAACCTTCGCCGTGATCCTGCCGACCCCGCCCGAGCAGAAGGCGTTCGTCGACACGCTCAAGACGGCGTTCAAGAACGCGCGTTCGGGGGGCCAGGTCGACTTCATCTCCACCAGCGACGAGGCGAACGACATCACCCTGGTGTCGCTGGTCAATCTTTTTCCGTTGAGGTTCGTGCGCCTGGTCCGGGGCCTGAAGCAGGCCTACGAGCAACGGCTGCGGGAAGTGGGCCAGGGCCGCGGGGTGCTCGAAGTCCACACCGAAGGCGATGGGAGCCAGTTTCCCGATATCTTCATCCTCGAGACCGCGGCCATCGCCGAGCGGCTGCGGCCGATCCTCCTGGCGGCCGGCGCACTCGGCCTGGTGTCCGCCGCTAAGTCGCCTTCGGGAGGAACGCGGCTGGCCTTGCATCGCAAGGACGCCGACGGATTCGACCTCGACCCCGTCTTCCTCGGCGCCGACTGGCAGGACGCCGCGGCGAGCGCCACGGAGTCCAACTACGAGCTGCTTCGCTCCGCCCTGGCCGCCAAGCTGGCCGAGGGGGCCGGCGACACGGGCGGGCCGCGCGACGCGGTGCTGGCGGCCGTGGCTTCGGTCAAGGCGGCGCGCGGCGGCAAGGAGGATGACCCGGTGGTCACGACCTGGAACGGCGCGGGGCGGGACGCCATGAAGATCATCCGAGGGGAGACAGCACCGTGACCGCCGGCATCTGCACCAACCTTCCCAGTCACTGTTCGAAGGCCTCGTCGCGGGAACTCATCCCCATGCCCACACCGGACGTGGTGTGCCCCGAGTGCGGGAGCCGGCTGCAGCCCCAGAAGGAGGCTCCGCGATCCAATGCCCTGGGCCCCATCCTGGCGCTCGCCGCCCTTGCGCTCGTCGCCGTTGTGGGCGCGGTCTTCTTCCTCGGCTCGTTGAACCACAAGGGCGCGAAAGGAACGCCGAGCGGGGCGACGGGCGGGTTCACGCCTTCCGCCGGAGGCGACTACCTGCTGCGGCTGTCGGGGTCCAACACCATCGGCTCGGATCTCGGCCCGAAGCTCATTGAGGCCTGGCTCGGCTCCAAGGGCGCGACCGGCATCAGGAGCGAACAACGCACGGGCCCGGATGGGGCGAAGATTCCCGAGCAGGTGATTTCGGCGACCCTGGGCGGCAGGACGGTCAAGGTCGAGGTCAAGGCGCATGGCAGCGCCGACGCCTTCAAGGACCTGGCCAGCGGCGCCGCGGACATCGGCATGGCCTCGCGGCCGATCAAGGACGAGGAAATGGGTCAGCTCGCCTCTCTCGGCGACATGCGCGGGCGCGCCTCCGAACATGTGCTCGCCCTCGACGGCATCGCGGTGATCACGCCCCAAGCCAACGCCGTCCCCCGACTGACCTTGGCGCAGCTGAAAAGCATTTTCTCCAGCCAGATCACCGACTGGTCGGGGGTCGGCGGCGCGGCCGGGCCCATCCATCTCTTCGCCCGCGACGACAAATCGGGGACCTTCGACGCCTTCAAGTCTTTGGTGCTGCAAGGCGGGTCGCTCGGTTCCGCAAAGCGCTATGAAGACAGCGCCGCGCTCGAAAACGATGTGGCCCACGATCCCGCCGCGATCGGCTTCGTCGGCATGCCCTACGTAAAAACGACGCGGGCCGTGCCCATCGGCGATGGTCTGGCGGTCGCGCTGGAGCCCACCGTCTTCACGGTCAAGACCGAGAGCTACGCGCTATCGCGGCGTCTCTTCCTCTACACCGCCGCCCAGCCCGCCAATCCCGCCGTGCGCGAGTTCGTCGAGTTCGCCCTCTCCGGCGCTGGGCAGCAGGTGGTCAGGCAAGCCCAGTTCGTCGATCTGGACCTGCGCCAGCCGATGGCCGCGCCGAGCCCCGAGGCGGCAAGCGCGAACTGCCGGCTTTCGGAGCGTTGGAAAGGCGATCGAGACGAGTACTGCAAACTTCGCGCGGGCTCCCGGCAACTCGGCACATCCTTCCGCTTCCGCGTCGGCTCCGCCGATCTGGACAATCGCGCGGCGCGCGACCTGCGCCGCGTGCTGGAAGCCGTGGAGGGCGCTGCCGACAAGACCATCGTCCTGGCCGGGTTCGCCGATTCCTCCGGAACCTACCCGGCCAATTGCGCGCTGTCGCGGGCGCGGGGGCAGCGTGTGTCGGAGGCATTCGCCACTCTGGGCCTGAGGATCACCGACGTCCGCGGCTATTGCGACGAATTGCCCGTGCGCGACAACGCCACGGACGCGGGCCGCGAGCAGAACCGCCGGGTGGAAATCTTCTTGCGCTGAGGGGCGGCGGCTACCGGAGGAGTCGCCGGAGCAGGGTCCAGAGGCTGACCGTGGTGCGGTTGTAGACGCGGTTGTAGGCGGCGCGCCGTGGGTTTGTCAGCCATCCCCACCCGCGCGGCGCCTCGAGGCCGAGGCTGTTGCGCAAAAATCGGGCCGCCGAGGCCCGCGCCGCGAGGCTCTTGGTCAGGCTGGGGGTCCGGATGCCGAATTTCATGGCCTTACCCTTGGGGTCGGAGACGCTTTCACTAAGCCCGCCGTCGGACTTGCACCAGCGATCCATTTTTGGTACGTGCCGCCATGGTTGAACCGTCGGCCGTTCGTCCCCAGCGGAAGATCGCCGCCCAAGGTGGATTTGGATACGGCGCGAAACCGCAAGCGGAACCTGGAAGCCCGCCTGCGCGAACTCGCCAAACAACGAAAGTCGAGGACACGGACATGACCGGCGACACGGTGAAAAGGGTTCATCCGATCGGGTCGAGCTTCGAGAGCTTTCTGAAGGAGGAGGGTCTCCTCGAAGCCGTCGACGAAGCGGCCGTCAAGGAAGTGATCGCTTGGCAGGTCGCCCAGGAAATGCGCAGTCGCGGCCTGACCAAGACCGAGCTCGCCGCGGCGATGAACACCAGTCGCAGCCAAGTGAACCGCCTCCTGGACCCCGACAACACCGGCGTCGCCCTGCACACCCTCTACCGAGCGGCGGCCGTGCTGGGAAAGAAGCTGAAGATAGAGCTGGTGGATGCCGAAGGCGTTCCCCGGCGCGCCGAAGTGGCGTAGGCGCGTGGCCCGGATCGACGCGATGCGCGAAAGCTCGATGTTGCCGCGGGAAAGCGACGCCAAGTTCGCCGAGTTGCGCAGGGCTTTAATCGACGGCGAGCGGAGCGCCCCCTCGGCGCCGTTCGATTTCGATGCCTTCAACGTGTTCAAACGGACGGCGGACAACATCGGCAGTTGAATTCTTCATCCAGCCGCCAAGCCTTCTACTGTGCCTCTGGCTCGCCCCCAATCGCGGCGGCTACGCTCAGGGGAATACCAAGGACGACGGGCTCGATGTCGTCCGCCCATGGACCGCCCGTGGCGAGGCTGTATCCCTCTTTGAAGGCCGGGAACGTCAGATGCTCCAATGGCTTGCCCGAGCCGACGGGTTGCACCGAACAAATCACGAGGGTCGCCTTCAGGCGCGCGACCGCGTGGCAAGCCTCATCGAAGACCTCGCCTGTCTCTTCAGAAGCCTCTTCGATGAATTCGGCGACCATGACCGAGCCGGTCTCTTCCAGATATTGTTTGAGGGCGGTCCGCTGCTCGCTAAGAGCGGCCTCGGAGGCCTTCGGTTCGGACGGCGCATTCCGCAGATACGCGACCACGGCATTCATGCTGACAGCTCATCGTTCAACGGAGAATTTTCGCCAAAGCGCACGCGATATTGCGCCAGATACAGACCCCACGCGATGACGGGCGCCTCCCGGAAGAGGAAGCCCACAGCCAGTTTCTCCCATGGAAACGCTTCGCGAATACCGCCGTGCGAGTGATACATGGAGGTGAAGGGCGCGACTCCCCGCTTCTGCAGCTTGAGCGCCCCGCCCATTTCGGCCGCGATCGAGAGGAAGTCGTCGCTCCACGACGCATAGAGCACGCCAAGCGGGTCGGGGCCGAGAAGTCTCTCGACCGGGAGAAAGTCAGTCTGCTCGGAGACGTCGGCGGAGGCGAGGGCATGTATCGTGAAGACTCCGCCCCACAGGTCGGTCATCGTCCGATGTTCCAGGAGGCGGGCCGGGTTGCCGAGTTCGCCGACGGGGATTAGGTGATGCACGCGCGAAGAATGCGCGCGATGAGATCGCTTGGCAACCGGATGTCCGCCGATCACGCCGCAACTGCTGGAGAGATGAACATGGATCGAACCGAAGCTCAGGCGTTGATCGAGGACGCCGCCAAAGAGTTCGACAATGGCCTGGGATGGAGTCTTTTGTATTGTCCCTGGGCCAATCTGTCCAAGTCTGAGGTGGCTCTGATCACACTTAATCCTGCGGGCCATGAACGGTCGACCGGCGTTTCCGTTGAGGAAGGATCGGCCTTCGTGCACCAGGACTGGTTAGGGAAGGGAGTGGGGCGAGAATCTCTGCAGCTTCAGGTTAAACAACTATGTGACATTGCGGCAGTCGACCCGGATGAAATGCTGGCGGGCTGCTTGGTTCCTTTTCGCTCGCCCTCATGGGCGGAATTGCCCCGCCGCGAAGAAGCCCTTCGGTTCGGAGTGAGTTTATGGCGCAAATTGCTCGGCGACCGCAGACCCCGCCTGACCTTCACCTTGGGCGACGTGGCTTACCAGCAAATTCACGCGATTTTCGGAGCAGGGGCGACGAAGATGGCGCCGTCGGGATGGGGTAAAATCTACATCAGCGCAAGTGATTACCCGGGTGGACGCTTGGTCGGCCTTCCTCATCTATCTCACTATAAATTGTTCAGTGACAACTCTCCAGGGTTGGAGCGAAGGAAAATCCTAGAGGAAATTCTCTCAGCTTGATCGTCAATCACGAAAATGGCTGCCACGCGCCCTTGAGAGATGTTGGCCAATAGGAGGCACACCCTTGTCATCGATCGATACGCGGCCCTATCGCTCCCTCAGGCCTGTCGCCGGCGCGCTGATCGCCGCCGCGCTCACCCTGACCGCCCTCCCCGCCCTCGCCGCGCCCGCCTGCCCGTCCGGGCTGCCGCCAGGGGTGTTTTGCGGCGGGGAGGACATCACGGCCGCCACTGCCGGGACCTATGCGCTCGACCCCGCCCACGCGGCGGTCGTCGCCAAGGTTTCGCACCTGGGCTATTCCTACAGCGTGTTTCGCTTCGACAAGCTCGAGGGGACGCTGACGTGGGACCCGGCGGCGCCTCAGAGGTCCAAGCTCGCCGTGACGGTGGAGACCGGCTCGATCGCGACCAACGTCCCGGGCTTCGCCGCCCAGCTCTCCGGCGAGGGCTACCTGAAGTCCCGGGCGTTTCCCAAGGCGACCTTCGCCTCCACCGCCTTTCGCCGGAGCGACGCCACGCACGGGAAGGTCGACGGAACGCTCACCCTGATGGGCAAGACCGTGCCGGTCACCTTCGACGTGACCCTGGTCGGGGCCGGCAAGGGGTTCGGCAAACCGAGGATCGGGGTCGAGGCGCGGGCGATGCTCGATCCGGCCTCGATCGGCCTGCCGCCGGTGTTGAACCAGCCGATCCAACTCACGGTCGACGCGGAATTCGAGCGCAAGCCTTGAGCAGGGCTCGCTGGACTTGATCCTTCACCGCGCCTAGAAGCGCGCCCTTCGCCGGCCAGGGTTCGATCTCCTGGCGGCGCAAACCGAGCTTCGCCCCATGCCCCGCCCCTCCACCCCTGGGCGCCGCCCCAAGGCCGGTCCCTCCCAGCGCCAGCTTCGCGCCGGCGAGCTGGTGCGCCACGCCCTGGTGGAGATTCTGCGCGAGGCGGATCTGGCCGATCCGGCCCTGGCCAAGGTCTCGGTCACCTTGAGCGAGGTGAAGATCAGCCCCGACCTCAAGCACGCCGTCTGTTTCGTCGAGCCCCTGGGGGGGACGAACGCGGAGGCGGTGGTGGCGGCGCTGAACCGGGCCTCGAAGTTCCTGCGCGGGCGCCTGGGCCACGTGATCGAGATGCGGTTCACCCCGACCCTGAAGTTCGTTCACGACGACAGCTTCGACGCGGCGGCGTCGATCGGCCGCCTGCTGGACGACCCCCGCGTCCGGCGCGACCTGGCGGCGCCGGGCGAGGGCGAAGGGGGCTAGATGCCGCGGCGCCGCAAGGGCGAGGCGGTCTCGGGATGGATCTGCCTGGACAAGCCTTCCGACCTGGGTTCGACCCAGGCGGTGGGGCGGGTGCGGCGAGCGTTCAACGCCCGGAAGGCCGGGCATGCAGGCACTCTCGATCCCCTGGCGACCGGCATCCTGCCCATCGCGCTGGGCGAAGCGACCAAGACCGTCTCGTTCCTGATGGAGGCCCGGAAGACCTATCGCTTCACCATCGCCTGGGGGGTCGAGACCGCCAGCTTCGATCGCGAGGGCGCGGTCACGGCGACCTCCGACGCGCGCCCGGCGGCCGCGGCGGTCGGCGAGGCGCTCAAGGCTTTCGTGGGCGAGATCGACCAGGTTCCCCCGGCCTTTTCGGCGGTCAAGGTCGGCGGCGCGCGCGCCTATGACCTGGCCCGCGAGGGCGTGGCGCTGGACTTGGCGGCGCGCAAGATCGTCATTCACGACGCGCGCCTGGTCGAGGCGCCAGACGCCGATCACGCCATAGTGGAGATCACCTGCGGCAAGGGGACCTACGTCCGCGCCCTGGTGCGCGACCTCGCCGCGTCGCTGGGCGCCCGGGCCCACGTCAGCGCGCTTCGCCGCACGCGCGTGGGCCCGTTCACCGAGGCGCGGGCGATAGCACTGGAAAGCCTGGAGGCTTTGTGTCATAGGGGGGGGCCTCTGGAGGCCTTGCTTCCGGTCGAGACCGCCCTGGACGACATCCCGGAGCTGGCCGTGACCACCGAAGACGCCTTCAGGCTGACGCAGGGACGATCGATCGTTCTGCTCCCCCGGCAGGTTGAGACCTTGAAGGCGCGGCTATCCGCCTCCCGCATGGTTTCGGCCCGACATGAGCGGAAAATCGTGGCGCTCTGCGAGATGCGGGCGGGACGGCTCAATCCCACCCGTGTCTTTCATCTCACCTGAGCGGAAAGTCATCCGATGTCGATCACCGCGCAACGCAAGACCGAACTGATCGGGACCCATGCCCGTTCCACCGGCGACACCGGGTCGGCCGAGGTGCAGGTGGCGATCCTGTCCGAACGGATCGCCAACCTCACCGAGCACTTCAAGACCCACAAGAAGGACAACCACTCGCGCCGGGGCCTGTTGAAACTGGTCTCGCAACGCCGCTCGCTGCTCGATCACCTGAAGCTGTCCGACGACGGGCGCTATCAGTCCCTGATCGGCACGCTGGGGCTGCGCCGCTAGTCAAACCTTAGAAGATTTCCGACGCCCGCCATCGACAGGCACGGCGGCGCCGGCGCGGCTCGGCCGATCATCGGCCCAGAGCCCACACGCCGAGGGTTCGAAAAGCAATCCTCATCCGCCTGTCGTGAAGGAGAGGATTCGGAAGCAACCGGCCTTAGACAGCCACACCGTCCCTGTCCGCCCCGCGAGGAATTCGCCTGCGGGATTCGATCAAGAAAGAACGAAAGCATGTTCGATATTCGACGCAAATCCATCGACTGGGCCGGCCGCAAGCTGACCCTGGAGACCGGCCGCATGGCCCGCCAGGCCGACGGCGCGGTGCTCGCCACCTACGGAGAGACCACGGTGCTGGCCGCCGTGGTGTTCGACAAGGCCCCCAAGCCGGGCCTCGATTTCTTCCCCCTGACCGTCAACTATCAGGAGAAGACCTTCGCCGCCGGCAAGATCCCCGGCGGCTTCTTCAAGCGCGAGGGGCGGCCTTCGGAGAAGGAAACCCTGGTCTCCCGCCTGATCGACCGGCCGATCCGGCCGCTGTTCGTCAAGGGCTTCAAGCACGAGACCCAGGTGATCATCACCGTGCTCTCGCACGACCTGGAGAACGATCCCGACATCGTCGCCATGGTCGCGGCCTCCGCGGCCCTCACCCTTTCGGGGGTTCCGTTCATGGGCCCGATCGGCGCCGCGCGGGTCGGCTTCATCGACGGGGAATATGTGCTCAACCCGACCCTCGAGCAGCTCAAGGACAAGGCCAACCGCCTCGACCTGGTGGTGGCCGGGACCGACGACGCGGTGATGATGGTCGAATCCGAGATCCAGGAGATGGGTGAAGACGAGGTCCTGGGCGGGGTGATGTTCGCCCACCGCGGCTTCCAGCCGGTGATCCAGGCGATCATCGATCTGGCGGAACACTCCGCCAAGGAGCCGTTCGAGTTCACCCCGGAAGATCACGATGCGATCCAGGCCCAGGTGGCCGGGCTGATCGGAGGCGATCTGAAGGCCGCCTACGCCGTGACCGCCAAGGGCGCCCGCCACGACGCGGTCTCCGCCGCCAAGGCCAAGGCGTTGGCGACCCTCGGGAAGTCTGACCAGAACCCCGCCGGCCTCGATCCCGCCAAGCTCGGCGGCGTGTTCAAGGCCTGCGAGGCCGACGTCGTCCGCCGCGCCATCCTGGACACCGGCAAGCGGATCGACGGCCGCTCGGTGGACACGGTGCGCCCGATCGTCTCGGAGGTGTCGGTCCTGCCGCGCACCCACGGCTCGGCGCTCTTCACCCGCGGCGAGACCCAGGCCCTGGTGGTCGCCACCCTGGGGACGGGCGACGACGAGCAGTTCATCGACGCCCTGGAAGGCACCTACAAGGAAGCCTTCCTGCTCCACTACAACTTCCCGCCCTATTCGGTGGGCGAGACCGGCCGGATGAACGCGCCCGGGCGCCGGGAGATCGGCCACGGCAAGCTCGCCTGGCGAGCGGTCCGCCCGATGCTGCCGGCCAAGGAAGACTTCCCCTACACCGTCCGCCTGGTCTCGGAGATCACCGAATCCAACGGCTCATCCTCCATGGCCTCGGTGTGCGGCGCGTCCCTGGCCCTGATGGACGCGGGCGTCCCCTTGAAGAAGCCGGTCAGCGGCATCGCCATGGGCCTGATCCTGGAGAAGGACGGTTTCGCGGTGCTCTCCGACATCCTGGGAGACGAAGACCACCTGGGCGACATGGACTTCAAGGTCGCCGGCACCGCCGACGGCATCACCTCCCTGCAGATGGACATCAAGATCCCCGGCATCACCGAGGCGATCATGAAACAGGCGCTGGCCCAGGCCAAGGACGGGCGGCTGCACATCCTGGGTGAAATGGCCAAGGCGATCGACGGCGCCCGCCCGGACGTCGGCGAATACGCCCCCAAGATCGAGACCATCACCATCCCCACCGACAAGATTCGCGAAGTGATCGGCACCGGTGGCAAGGTGATCCGCGAAATCGTCGCGACGACCGGGGCCAAGGTCGACGTCAACGACGAGGGGGTGATCAAGGTCGCCGCCGCCGACGGGGCCAAGATCAAGGCGGCGATCGACTGGATCCGCTCGATCACCTCCGAGCCGGAGGTCGGGCAGATCTACGACGGCAAGGTGGTCAAGATCGTCGACTTCGGCGCCTTCGTGAACTTCTTCGGGGCCAAGGACGGCCTGGTCCACGTCAGCCAGATCGCCAACGAACGGGTCAACAAGGTCTCCGACGTCCTTACCGAAGGCCAGGCGGTCAAGGTGAAGCTGCTGGGCTTCGACGACCGGGGCAAGACCCGGCTTTCCATGAAGATCGTCGACCAGGCGACCGGCGAAGACCTGACCCAGCGCCAACCGGCGGCCGTGGACGCGTAAGGGGCGACCCCACCTTCTTCCTCCCTCCCCTTCATGGGGAGGGACAGGCGGCGAAGCCGCCAGGGTGGGGAAGTGGGACGAAACCCTCTGGCCTAGCGGGTGATCCAGACTTCCCCACCCGGATCGCTTCGCGATCGTCCCTCCCCATGAAGGGGAGGGAGGGCGCGGAATTGATCCCGGGGCCGTGCGCTTCAGTCCGCCAGGCCGAGGACAAAGGCGAGAGCGGTGTTGAGCTTGGCTTGTTCGGCGGGATTTAGGCGTCCGATCCTGAGCCCTAGCCGCTCGCGCCTGATGGTGACGGGTTTGTCAGCCATCACCTGCGATGGAAACCGCAGCCCGTTGTCCGAGTTCGGCTCGACCGTGACGCGAAAGTCGGACTTGGCCGATACATCCGACGTCATCGGGCAGATGACCACGGACGCGTGTTTATCGGGAAGCGCATCGGTCTGCACGATCACCGCCGGCCGGGGTTTGCCGTAGTCGCCGCCGACCGCAACGGTGACCACGTCACCGCGCCGCATCAGCGTCGAATTCGGAGATTGTCTCGATCCACAACAAGGCGTCGCGTTCGGCTCGCGGATCGAGCGCCGCCACCTGAGCGGCCACTCGACGTCGGACCGCCTGCGAACGCGCGTCCGGCACGATTAGTCTCAACTCGCGCGAACCGTGAGCGCGGCGGCGAGCGCGCATCATCTTCATCCGTTGCGCGGGTTCCACCATCGACATCTCCACTGTCCGCGCACACTATCGTAACGCGTTACGATCCGTCAAAGACGCTTCGGCGCACTCCACCATTTTGAGGAAATAGCAATGCCACGGACGCAATCCGAAGAGGGCGCGAAATTTGTTCGATATTTCGGACCTCTCCTTGACGCCCTCCGCAAATTGGGTGGCTCAGGTACACCAGAGGAAGTCGCTGAACGGATCGCCCACGACGAGGATGTTTCCGACGAGGAGAGAAACGAACTGCTCCCTTCCGGTGAGCCTCGCTACCGCAATCAGGTGCATTGGGCCAGATTTTACTTGGTCAAGGAGGGGCTGGTCGATGCATCCAAGCGAGGCGTTTGGAGTCTCTCGGAACGGGGACAAACTATACGGCTTTCTCCCGACCAAGCGAGGGCAATTTTTCTGAAGTGGGTGCGCATATTCCAGGACCAGCGTCGGGCGAAGGCCACACCCGCAGAGCCCAACCTGGTGCAAATACCTGCACAGACGCCCGGCTCGATTGGCACGTACCGAGGCGACGTGATTGATTTGATGCTGTCTATTCCGCCCGCCGGCTTCGAGCGCTTGGCGCAGCGCCTATTGCGGGAAGCGGGTTTCGTCCAGGTTGTGGTGACCGGCAGTAGCAGCGACGGGGGAATCGATGGGCACGGCACGCTGCGAATAAACCCGCTCGTCTCATTCAAAGTCTTGTTTCAATGTAAACGCTACGCGGGCTCGGTCACTCCGTCGCAGGTACGGGATTTCAGAGGGGCCATGGCCGGCAGGGCGGACAAGGGAATTATCATCACTACCGGCGCCTTCACCACCGAAGCCACCAGGGAAGCGTCCCGCGATGGAGTTCCACCAATTGAGCTCATTGATGGGCCCCGGCTGGTGGAAATGCTCGAGCGCCTTGGGCTCGGATTGAAGGCGGTTACGACCTTTGAAATTGACGACGCATTCTTCAACGAGTTCCGAAACAAGTTGGAGTGATGTTGCCGCAGGGGCCTGTGTCGACTCACCCTCGTTTCCAGTACACCCCCGAGCGCGCCACGCAGCGGGCCGGTAGGTCCTTGGCGCCGGCCTCGACGTAACCGAGGGCGGTCATCAGGTCGGCGACCAGGGCCTGGGCGGCAGGGGCCGCGGCGGCGTCGCGGCGATAGTCTTCGCCCAAGCGATCATGGAGCAACGGGTCGATGCCGGCCATGGCAGGCAGGCCGTCCAGGGTGGCCTCGATGGCGGCGGAGCGGGCGGTGGCGGAGGCCATGACGTCTCGCATCGCGATCATCAGCTTATCGTTCGCCGCCAGAGGCGCCGGCTCGGCGTAGGGCAAGCCGAGGCGCTCGATGGCGCGGGCCAGATGATTGCCCTCGGCCGAATGCAGGGCGCGGGCGCGCTTCCAAACCGCGTGCAGCTCGGTCTGGCTGCGCTGGCGAAGCTTGCCCCGCGTCCAGCCGCCGATGAAGACCTCGTCCTTCATGCCTCCCCGATTAAGGCGCCCGCGCCCCTTGGCTCAAGAGCCGCGTTCCCGTCTAACCTCCCCGGCATGGCGTGTTTCCAATCGGCGGGGCCGGCCCTCGCCTACGACGACATCCGGCCGGCGGGCGGTGAAAGCGGAACCGTCGTCCTGGTCCACGGCTTCGCGACCAACCGCGCCGAGACTTGGCGGCGGCTGGGGTGGCTCACCGCGTTCGAACGCCGGGGCTGGCGCGCCGTCGCCCTCGACTTGCGCGGCCACGGGACGAGCGACAAACCGCATGACCCCGCGCTCTACGCCCGCGGTGACATGGCCGGCGACATCGTCGCTTTGATGGACCACCTTGGGGTGGAGCGCGCCGACCTGATGGGCTACTCGCTCGGCGCGCACCTCTGCCTGACGGCGGCGCTCGGCCGGCCCGATCGCTTCTCCAGCCTCATCCTGGGCGGCGTAGGCGCCCGCATGGCGCGGGGAGCGGTGCCGCCGCCCACCCGCTCGATGACGATGGGCCAAGCCATGCGCGCCGAGGATCCGGCCGCCATCCCCGACCCGATCCTCCGAAGCTTTCGCCGGTTCGCCGACGAGCAGGGCGAGGATCGCCTGGCCCTGGCCGCCTGCGCCGAGGGGGTGGCGACGGCGCCGAGCCGCGATGACCTTTCCGCCCTGGCGATTCCCGCGGTCGTGATCGCCGGGTCCCGCGACGAGATCGCCGGCGATCCGCGAGGCCTCGCCGACGCCATTCCCGGCGCGAAGGCCGTGAGCCTTCCGGCCTGCGACCACTTCAGCGCCATCCCCCACGCCCTCTTCAAGGCGGCGGTGTTCGACTTCCTGGAGGGGTGGGAGGACTGACGCCCGGCCGCTACGCCAGGTTGTACGCCCCGCCCTTCTCCACGGCCTTCTTGAACGCCGGCCGGGCGTGGAGCCGATCCAGCCAGGCGGTGAGGTTCGGATAGGGGGTCAGGCGGCCGAAGGCGCGCGCCACCTCGGCGACGAAGCTCAACTGCACGTCCGCGCCGCTGAACTCCTCGCCCAGGATATAGGGCCGCCCTTCCAGGGCCGTTTCGATGTAGCCGAGGTGGTTGGCGATCTCGCTGTCGATCCGGTCCTTCAGCGGCGCGGCCGCGTCGCCCAGGCGCATGGTGTAGAGCAGGAGCATGAGGGGCAGCATGGCCGAGCCCTCGGCATAGTGCAGCCATTCTAGATAGGTCTCGTAGTCGGCGCCGTCGGGCCCGGGGGTGAGGCGGCCATGGCCGTGGGTGCGGATGAGGTAGTCCACGATGGCCCCGGATTCGGCCATGGTGTGGTTCCCCTCCCTGATCACCGGCGACTTGCCCAGGGGATGGACCTCTTTCAGTTCCGGCGGCGCGAGGTTGGTGTCCTTGTCGCGCTGGTAGAACTTGATTTCGTAAGGGACCTCCAGCTCCTCGAGAAGCCACAGCACCCGCTGCGAGCGCGAATTGTTCAGGTGGTGGACGACGATCATCGCGGCGGCTCTCCCAGGGCGGCTCCCCCTTTTCCATAAGGGGCGCCGGCCCGGCGGTGGCAAGGGGCGCCGCGAGGCGCTAGGCTTGCTGTCATGCGCGATATCTTCGATCTGTTGATCCCCCTGGCCCTGGCCGCAGTGGCCATCACCCTGGGCTTCGGCATCTACACCCTCTTCCGGGGCGGGGAGTTCGGCCTCAAATGGTCCAACAAGCTGATGCGCCTGCGCGTCCTCCTGCAGGCCTGCGCCATCCTCATCCTGGTCGCCGCCTTCGCCTGGCGCGGGCGCCATTGAGGAGGGCCTGAGCCGTGGTGACCCTCGACCGCATCTACACCCGAGCTGGCGACGGCGGCAAAACCCGCCTCTCCACCGGCCAGAGCGTCAGCAAGGCGAGCGCCCGGGTCGAGGCCTATGGCGGCGTCGACGAGCTGAACGCCGTCCTGGGCGTGGCGCGGCGGGAGACGGCCGGCGACGAGGGCCTCGATGCGATGCTGGCGCGAATCCAGAACGATCTCTTCGATCTGGGGGCCGACCTGGCGACGCCAGAGCGCCGGGAGAACGCGCCGGAGGCCCTGCGCATCACCGCCGGCCAGGTGGAGCGACTCGAACGGGAGATCGACGGCCTGAACGCGAGCCTCTCCCCCCTGACCTCCTTCGTCCTTCCCGGCGGCTCGCCGGCCTCGGCGGCGCTCCACCTCGCCCGGACGGTCTGCCGGCGCGCCGAACGCATGGCCGTGGCCTTCGCCGAGGCGGAGGGGGTGGGCGTCCACCAGCAGGCCCTGCGCTACCTCAACCGCCTCTCGGACCTGCTGTTCGTCGCCGCGCGGTTCGCCAACGGCCAGGGGAAGGGGGATGTCCTCTGGACGCCGGGGGGGACGCGAGGGGCGTAGGCGGAGGAGGGGTCAACTTAGGAACGGCCCGATGGCAACTTCTTGGCCGCTTCTGGCCGCGGCCGGGCCGCGGCCGGGCCGCAAAGTGGCCGCCGCTTGGCTGCTTTCCGGCCGCTGGGGCGCCCCATCGGGGCAGCATCGAATGGACGTAGACTCTAGTGATTTCAACGTCATACCACTTTGGGGAGGGCATCGAGCGGGCGGGGGAACAGTGCGCGGGCGATTCCGGGACGAGCGACGCCCCGACTTCCGTCGCGCGAATGATCCCCACTGGCCCGCGTCTCGTCATACCTGCATATTGCAATATACTTCTGTGCTCGTCAAACCGGTGCAATAGGCGCAATAGGCCCCTTCCTCGGGTATGAGGTTGGGGTTATGTTTCGTACGGTGTCGCCGTAATCCAGGGGCCCTAGAGGGGAAAACGCATGAAAATTCTCGCCGTTTCCGCCTTGTCGGCTGGTGTGATCGTTTCTTGCGCGGCGCATGCCAACACCAATCTGTTGGCAAACGGCAGTTTCGAAACGGGCATGTTCACCAGTTGGCATCATCACAATCTCCCCGCCCAATTTCCAGCAATCGTCGTCAACAACGCCGTTATTGCTTCGACGGAGCCGACGGGGGGGGGGTCGAGCCCCGATCCAATCGGTACTCACTACGTTTTGTTTAATGGCAACCCGGACCATGAAAGCATAACTCAAAAGATTTTCTTGTCCCCTGGAGTCTATGAAGCAGGATTTACCGCTCAGCCTAATAACTATCAAAACCCAGGAGAAGAAACGTTCACAGTCTCGGTAGGGGCACTCCTGTCGCATCCATTGACTCTGGAAGTACTAACGCAAATCAGTGGTATCTGATATCAGGAACCATTACAATTCAGAATGCTGGGACTTACGTGGTCAGGTTCAAATATGATGTAAAAAGGGCCATCGGCCGAGATCTGTTCGCCGATCGTCTATACCTGATCCCCATTGGCACAGCGCGTCAACACACCAAACGCTAGACTACCCGGTTTTCCGGGCGCCAAGCGCTTGGTTCAGGGCTTGGCGTCCTCAGGCGGCAGCTTCGGCAGCGCCCTGGCCGTGATCCGCCAGATCGGGATCGGGGTCAGGCACTGGCCGTCGCGGGGGTCCCACCAGTCGCCGCCGCGCTCGCAGCGCTGGGCGGGCCAGACGTAGATCATGTCATAGCCGAGCATGCCCAGGGCGGCGGCGAGGAAGAGGCCCAGGGCGAGGAGCTTGGCGTTGGTGATCCAGGAATTCATGCGCGGGTCTGATATAGGGGCGAGGCGGCGGGTGCCAGCCCCCGGGGCGCTGGGAAAGAGCGGGCTGACAAACCCCGCGCTCCGGGGAAGGGGGCGTTCGCCCGACGGCCCTGCCCCCCCAAGCTTGCATTGCGCGCCCGGGGCGCTATTGCCCTTTTCGCGCGCGATCGGCGCGGGTTTGCGGTGCGGGCGATGAAGATACTGGTTCCGGTCAAGCGGGCGATCGATTCCAACGTCAAGGCGCGGGTCAAGTCCGACCAGACCGGCGTCGACCTGGCCAATGTGAAGATGTCGATGAACCCCTTCTGCGAGATCGCCGTCGAAGAGGCGGTGCGCCTGAAGGAGAAGGGCCTGGCGGAGGAGATCGTCGCCGTCTCGATCGGCCCGATCCAGGCCCAGGAGACCATCCGCACGGCCCTGGCCATCGGGGCGGACCGCGGCATATTGATCCAGACCGACGCCGATCCGGAGCCGCTCGAAGTGGCCAAGCTGCTGAAGGCCGTGGCCCTGGCCGAGGCGCCCCGGCTGATCCTGATGGGCAAGCAGGCGATCGACGGCGACAACAACGCGGTGGGCCAGATGCTGTCGGCCTTGCTGGATTGGCCGCAGGCGACCTTCGCCTACAAGATCGAGCTTTCGCCCCAGGTGGTGCGCGTGACCCGCGAGGTCGACGGCGGCCTGCAGACTCTCGAACTCGACCTTCCGGCCGTGGTCACCGCCGATCTGCGCCTGAACGAGCCGCGCTACGCCTCGCTGCCCAACATCATGAAGGCCAAGAAGAAGACGATCGACGTTAAAACCGCGGACGACTACGGCGGCGCCGGCGCCGGCCATCTCAAGGTGCTCAGGGTGACCGAGCCGGCCAGGCGCACGGCCGGGGTGAAGGTGGAGAACGCGGCCGATCTGGTGGCCCGATTGAAGACCGAAGCGGGGGTGCTCTGATGGCCGTGCTCGTCGTCGCCGACCATGACAACGCCCAGCTCAAGGACAACACCCACAAGACGGTCACCGCCGCCCTGGCGCTCACGAGCGACGTGGATGTGCTGGTGGCCGGCGCGGGCGTGACGGATGTGGCGGCCCAGGCGGCCAGGATCGCGGGGGTGCGCAAAGTGCTGACCGCCGAAAGCGAGGCCCTCGGCAAGCAGATCGCGGAAGCCCTGTCGGGCTGCGTCGTCCCCCTGATGGGCGGCTATGACGCGGTGCTGGCGCCGGCGACCTCGGTGGGGAAGAACTTCTCCCCCAGGGTTGCGGCCCTGCTGGACGTGGCGCCGATCTCCGAGATCGTCGAGGTCGTCGGGGCCGACACCTTCACGCGCCCGATCTACGCCGGCAACGCCCTGGAAACGGTCCAGTCGTCGGACGCCAAAAGGGTGATCACCGTGCGCGCCACGGCGTTCAAGGCGGCCGAGGAGGGCGGCTCGGCGCCGGTCGAGGCGGTCGATCCGGGACCGGGCGCGCCGGCGACGCGGTTCGTCTCCGAAGAGATACTGAAATCCGACCGGCCGGAGCTGGCGGCCGCCAAGATCGTCGTCTCTGGCGGGCGCGCGATGGGCTCGGCCGAGGAATTCCACAGGGTGATCGAGCCGCTCGCCGATCGGCTGGGCGCGGCGGTCGGCGCCTCGCGCGCCGCGGTGGACGCAGGCTACGCGCCCAACGATTACCAGGTGGGCCAGACCGGCAAGGTGGTGGCGCCGCAGCTCTATATCGCGATCGGGATTTCCGGGGCCATCCAGCACCTGGCCGGGATGAAGGATTCCAAGGTGATCGTGGCGATCAACAAGGACGCCGACGCGCCGATCTTCCAGGTCGCCGACTACGGCCTGGTGGCCGACTACAAGACTGCCGTGCCGGAGCTGATGGCGGCGCTGGCCGCGGCCGGAAAATAAGGCGCGACCGCTTGGGGGCGCGCTGCATTGCAGCAAAAGCTTGGCGCCGCCCCGATCGGTCGTGTTAGAAAGCCGCCGAAGGTCGAACGGACGGATCGGCGCGTCGATTTTTGGCGCCCAGGGCGGTGTGGATGACGGAAATCAAGACGGTCGGCGTGATCGGCGCGGGCCAGATGGGCGGGGGGATCGCCCACGTCTGCGCCCTGGCCGGGTACGACGTCCTGCTGAACGACCTGTCACCGGAGAGGATCGCCGAAAGCTTGGCGCGGATCGAGCGTAACCTGAGCCGCCAGGTCTCCAAGGGGGTCGTCGCCGAAGCGGACATGCGCGCGGCTCTTTCGAGGATCAGGCCGACGCCCGAACTCGCGGCGATAGGCCAAGCGGATCTGACCATCGAATCGGCCACCGAAGACGAAGAAACCAAGAAACAGATCTTCCGGGCCCTCCAGCCCCACCTTTCGCCCGGCGCTCTCCTGGCCTCCAACACCTCCTCCATCTCGATCACTCGCCTGGCCTCGTCCACCGACCGGCCCGAACGGTTCATCGGCCTGCATTTCATGAATCCCGCGCCGCTGATGAACCTGGTCGAGATCATCCGCGGGATAGCGACCGACGCGGCGACCTACGACGTCGCCGTGGCCTTCGCCAAATCGTTGGGAAAGACGACGGCCAATGCGGAGGATTTCCCCGCCTTCATCGTCAACCGCGTCCTGGTGCCGATGATCAACGAGGCGATCTACACCCTCTACGAGGGCGTCGGCACGGTGGAGGCGATCGATACGGCGATGAAGCTGGGCGCGAACCATCCCATGGGCCCGCTGGAACTGGGGGACTTCATCGGCCTGGACACGGTGCTTTCGATCATGAACGTGCTGCATGACGGCTTGGCCGATTCGAAATACCGCCCCTGCCCGCTGCTGGTGAAATATGTCGAGGCCGGCTGGCTGGGCCGCAAAGCGGGGCGCGGGTTCTACGACTATCGCGGCGAACACCCGGTGCCGACGCGATAGCGTTACCAGATCACCTCGACGCCATAGGCGGGGCTCATGAACACCTTCCCAAAGGGAGAGGGAGGGGCCCATGGCGCAGCCATGGGAGCTTACCACCCATCAGAAAAGTCTTGCTCTGAGGAATCGTGATGTGATTCGAGGAATCCGCTTTGATTGGGCGGAGGATTTTGGATGGGCGGGATTGAAACGGTGG
>JACDGF010000116.1 GCA_013815405.1 Caulobacteraceae bacterium
GAGTGGCGCGGTGGCCGCGACGTGCAGGGCGATGTTGCGCCCTAGCTCCTTGAGCGCCGCCCGGTCGCCGGCGCCTTCGATCGCCACCAGGACGCCGATGCGGCCAAGGTCCGGCGCCCCGGCGACGGCGCCGTGGACATAGGTCCCCACGGCCCCTTGGCTCACCGAAAATCCGGCGACCCGGCGCAGCAGCATGTTCTCGCCGATGGTGGCGATCAGGTCGGTGATGGCCTCGCTCACCGTTTCGCCGGTCGGCAGGCGAAGGGCGCGCAAAGCCTCCACGTCGGATTCGACATCGAGCGCCGCGATCGCCACGGCCTTGGCGGCGCCCTGGAAACGCGCGTTGCGCGCCACGAAGTCGGTTTCGGCGTTGAGTTCGACGACCGCCGCGCTCATGCCCTCGCCGTCGGCGCGGCTGGCCACCGCCACGACGCCTTCGGCGGCGACCCGATCGGCTTTCTTGGCCGCCTTGGAAAGGCCCTTGGTCCGCAGCCAGTCGACGGCGGCTTCCATGTCGCCGGCGGTTTCCTGCAAGGCCTTCTTGCAATCCATCATGCCGACGCCGGACTTGTCGCGCAGCGCCTTGACGAGCGCGGCGGTGATCTCGGCCATGGTGTGAGCTCCGCTCTTGAGGGTGTTGCGTCGGATGTGGGGGTCTGCCGGCTCGGATACGAGGTAAGGGCCGGAAGCGTTCCGGTGGGCCGCTCAGCCCTCGGCGGTTTGCGGCGCCGCCGCGACCTTCGGTTCCGGGTCCGGCTCCGGCGCTTGCGCGACGGGCTCGGCCGGCGCGGTCGCCTCCTCGGCGGCCGGTTTGCTGGCCGCCGTCTCGATCTTCGGCTCCGGCGGCGGCGTGAAGGCCGCCTCGAGTTCGGGCTCGGGCTCGGCGGCGGGAGTCGTCTCGGCTTCGGGCTCCATCGCCCCGCTCATCCGCAGGGCGGGCTCCACGGGCGCCTCGGCGGCGCCGATGTCGACGCCCATGGCCACCTGCCCCTCGGTCAGGCCGTCCAGCACGGCATCGGCCACCAGATCGCAGTAGAGCTGCAAGGCGCGCGCAGCGTCGTCGTTGCCGGGAATGGGATAGGTGATCCCCACCGGGTCGCTGTTGGTGTCCAGGATCGCCACCACCGGGATGTTGAGCTTGCGCGCCTCGAGGACGGCGATGCCCTCCTTGTTGGTGTCGATCACGAACATCAGGTCGGGAATGCCACCCATCTCCTTGATGCCGCCCAAGGACAGCTCGAGCTTGCCGCGCTCGCGGGTCAGCTGCAGCAACTCCTTCTTGGTGCGGCCGCCGCTGTCGCCGCCGTCCAGCACCCCTTCCAGCTCACGCAGGCGCGCGATCGACCCGGAGATGGTCCTCCAATTGGTCAGGGTGCCCCCCAGCCAGCGATGATTGACGTAATATTGCGCGCAACGCTTGGCCGCCGCCGCCACCGGGTCGGACGCCTGCCGCTTGGTGCCGACGAACAGCACCCGGCCCCCGGACGCCGCCACCTCCCGCACCTTCACCAGCGCCTGGTGTAGCAGCGGCATGGTCTGGGAAAGGTCGATGATGTGGATATTGGCGCGGGCGCCGAAGATGAACCGCTCCATCTTCGGATTCCAGCGATGGGTCTGGTGGCCGAAGTGCGCGCCAGCTTCCAACAGCTGGCGCATGGTGAATTCGGGTAGCGCCATGAACCTCAGTCCTTCTTCCGGTTCCTGCCTCCGCGAAGCCCACCCCGAGAAGGGGACCGGAACGGAAAAGCGGGGGACTTTGACCCGCGCCTCGCCGAACGCCTCGCGTGCGTGATGGCGGCGGGATAGGCCATGAGCGGGCGAAAGGCAAGATCGCTGGCCATTCCGCCTCGAGCCCGCCGCCGCCCCTACACGTCCTCCAGGAACGCCACGCCCGGCGCGACCTTCAGGGCGCCGCGCAGGGCGGGGTCGAGTTGGTAGCGGCCCGGAAGCTTCATTTCCACTTCGCGGCCCCCGGCGAAGGCGGCCACGAAGATCACCTCGCCGCCCCCGGTCCGCGAGGGTTGGAGGCGCTTCTTCAGCACCTCCAGCTCCGCAACCGCCGGGGAAACGTGGATGCGCAGGCCCGCGGCGACCTGATCGATCGCCCGCCCCAGAGGCTGGGCGTCGTCTCCGAAGAAGCGCACCTCGCCGTCGCTGGCCTTGGCGCGGACCTTCAGCACCACCGCGCGGCCCGGCTCGAGGACGTCACGGCAGCGCCGCAAGGTCTCGGGCGGAAACAGGACCTCGTACTCACCGGTCGGATCGGAGAGCGAAACGAAGGCGAACTTGCCGCCGCCGCTGGTCGACGAGCTGCGCTCCTGGCGCCGGCGGACCATCCCCGCCATGCGGAAGGCCTCGGCCCCGGCCGCCGCGGCGGCGACCGCGTCGATATAGAGGGTCGCGCGGTGGCGGCGCAGCACCTCCGCCATGTCGCCGAGCGGATGGCCGCTGAGATAGAAGCCCACGGCGGC
The DNA here is from genome assembly GCA_013815405.1 of Caulobacteraceae bacterium. Classification (GTDB taxonomy): domain Bacteria; phylum Pseudomonadota; class Alphaproteobacteria; order Caulobacterales; family Caulobacteraceae; genus Acaudatibacter. The sequence goes on from JACDGF010000116.1 coordinate 2,472, forward strand.
GAGTTCCTCGTCGAGCTGCTCCACCGGGTTCCACGGTTCGACCTTGGGCAGGCGCGGGCGGGCGGCCTCGGCCTGTTCGCCGAAGAGGCTCTCCTGGGCGCAGGCGCGGTCGGCGGCCACGCTTTGGGCGTAGGCGACCAGGGAATCGGCGCCGGCGACGATCTGCGCGCGGTTGGGGTGGATGGCGTCGAAGGCGCCGGCGCGGGCGAGACTCTCCAGGGCCCGCTTGTTCACCGCCCTTGGATCGATCCGTTCGAGGAAGTCGAAGATATCGGCGAACCGGCCGCCGGTTTCGCGCGCCTGGACGACCAGGGCCATGGCCTGCTGACCGACGTTGCGCACGGCGCCCAGGGCGTAGAGCACCTGCCCGTCTTCCACGCCAAAGTCGGCGCCCGACCGGTTCACGTCCGGCGCGAGGATGGCGACGCCCTGGCGCCTGGCGTCCTGGTAGAAGAGCGCGAGCTTGTCGGTATTGGAGATATCCAGGCTCATCGAGGCGGCGAAGAACTCCACCGGCGCGTTGGCCTTGAGCCAGGCCGTCTGATAGGCGATCAGGGCGTAGGGCGCCGCGTGGCACTTGTTGAACCCGTATCCGGCGAATTTGGCCATGCGCTCGAACATCGCCGCGGCGTCGCCGGCGGCCAAGCCATGGGTGGCCGCGCCGCTCAGGAACCGCGCGCGCTGCTGGTCCATCTCCTCCTTCTTCTTCTTGCCCATAGCGCGGCGCAGCAGATCGGCCTCGCCCAGGGAATAGCCGGCCAGGATCTGGGCGATCTGCATCACCTGTTCCTGGTAGACGATGACGCCCCAGGTCTCCGCCAGGGCGGCCTCGAGGCCGGGCAGGATCCGCGCCGGCCGGCGGCCCATCTTGCAGTCGACATATTCGTCGATCGAATCCATCGGGCCCGGCCGATAGAGCGAGATCAGGGCGGTGATCTCCTCCACCGACGCCGGCCGCAGCTTGCGCAGGGTGTCGCGCATCCCCTGCCCTTCCATCTGGAACACCCCGACGGTATGGCCCGATGAGACGAGGTCGTATGTGGCCTTGTCGTCGAGCGGCAGGAGGTCGAGCGCCACCCCCGCCCCGCGCCGCTCCAGGTGCTTCACCGCCCGGTGCAGGACGGTGAGGGTCTTGAGGCCCAGGAAATCGAATTTGACCAGGCCGGCGCTTTCCACCCACTTCATGTTGAACTGGGTGGCCGGCAGGCTGGAGCGGGAATCCTTGTAGAGGGGCGCCAGTTCGGTCAGGGGCCGGTCGGCGATCACCAGGCCGGCGGCGTGGGTGGAGGCGTTGCGGTAGAGCCCCTCAAGCTGGAGGGCGACGCCCAGCACCTCGGCCACCGCCTCCTCGTCGCGCCGGGCCGCCTGCAGCCTCGGTTCCAGGTCGATCGCCCGCGCCAGGGTGACCGGGTTGGCCGGGTTGTTGGGGATCATCTTGGCCAGGCGGTCCACCTGGCCCAGGGGAAGCTGCATGACCCGGCCGACGTCGCGCAACACCGCGCGGGCCTGCAGGGTTCCGAAGGTGATGATCTGGGCGACCCGATCGGCGCCGTATTTGCCCTGGACATAGGCGATCACGTCCTCGCGCCGCTCCTGGCAGAAGTCGATGTCGAAGTCGGGCATCGAGACCCGCTCGGGATTGAGGAACCGCTCGAACAGCAGGCCAAAACGCAGCGGGTCGATGCCGGTGATCAGCAGCGACCAGGCCACCACCGAACCGGCCCCCGATCCGCGGCCCGGGCCGACCGGGATATCATGGGCCACGGCCCACTTCATGAAGTCCGAGACGATCAGGAAATAGCCCGAAAACCCCATCGACTGGATGACGCCGATCTCGCGCTCCAGTCTTTCCCAATAACCGTCCGCGTCGCCCTCGGCCGGCGGGGCGGCGTCCAGCCGGGCGCGAAGGCCCTCGCGCGCCTGCTCGGCCAACTCCTCGTCCTCGGAGCGGCCGGCGATGGTGGGAAAGCGCGGCAGGATCGGTTCGCGCTTGTGGACCATGAAGGCGCAGCGCCGGGCGATCTCCAGGGTATTGTCCGCGGCTTCCGGCAGATCGGCGAAGAGCCGGCGCATGTCCGCCGCCGGTTTGAACCAGTGCTCCGGCGTCACCCGCCGGCGATCCTCCTGGCCAAGGAAGGCGCCGTCGGCGATGCATAGCAGCGCGTCGTGCGCCCGGTGGGTCTGCGGCTTGGCGAAATAGACGTCGTTGGTGGCGACGAGCGGGGTATCGGTGTCATAGGCCCAGGCCACCAGGGCCGGCTCGGCGATCGCCTGGCTGGCCAGGTTGTGGCGCTGCAGCTCGACATAGAGGCGGTCCTCGAACACCTGGCGCATCTCGTCCAGGGCCGCGCGACCCTCGGGCCCTCGGCCAGCGGCGAACAGCGGGTCGATCGGACCGTCGGCGCCGCCGCTGAGCAGGATCAGGCCCTCGGCGCGGGCCGCCACCTTGGCCCAGGGGACATGGGGCGGCTCGCTGGCCTGGACATCCAGGAAAGCGGCCGACGAAAGCTCGGTGAGGTTGCGCCAGCCGGCCGCGTTCTGGGCCAGGAGCACGATCGTCGGCGTCCGCGCCCAGCGCTCCGGCGGCCCCTCGCCGATTCCGGTCACCGGCAGGGCGCAGCCGATGATCGGCTGAACCCCCAAGTCCTTGGTGACGACTGAAAATTCCAAGGCCCCGAAGAGGTTGGCCCGGTCGGTGAGCGCCACCGCCGGCATGGCGCCCGCCGCCGCCAGGGCGCCGATCGCGTCGGCCTTGATCGTCCCCTCCAGCAACGAATAGGCCGAGCGGACGCGCAGGTGGACAAACCCCTCCGCCCCGGCCGCCATCGCCCGCTCCTCTTCCTTTCAGGGTCGCGGCGACTCAGCCCGCGAACTGCGCGACCTGACACACCATCCAAACGAACCCTACCACCGACACAAGCGCCAGCGACTCCCGAGCCAAGCGAAACATGGGGACTACCTCCAGTTTGTTCCTGCCCGGGATGTTCTTGTTTTGTTCCTATGTCAAGATAGCGGCGCCGACCCACCTCTCGTCCACGCCCTGCGATCGGTCGGGCCGGAGGTGTTCACCGGCGCCATGGACGCGCTTCCCCCGCGCCGGGCGGGTGAGCTCTGCCGCGAGAGCCTCCGCCGCTTCGTCCCGGCCGCGAGCTGACCGACCGCGCGTCTCACAATCCCAGGTCGTTGTTCTCCGCTCGGCGGTAGGTGATCCAGGTGTCGCCGAGGGAGGCTTCCAGCCACAGCCGGTCGAAGTAGGTTCGAAGGCTCGGCAGCACGTCCAGCACCACTTCGAGCCGGTCGTTCACCGTATGGACCAGGCCCGCCTGGCGCAGGATCTTCACATGGTGCGACACCGCCGGGCGAGACACGGTCAGCCCCTCCACCAGTTCGCTCAGGCGGCGGGGTCGGATCACCACCCGCTCGAAGATCTCCCGCCGCGTCGGCTCGGCCAGGGCTTCCAGAACGCCGTCGAGTTTACTCGCCACCGGCTCTAAGCTCCCTGGGTGTAGGCGGTCATGGTCAAAAGGACGTCGAGGTACTTTCTCACGCAGTCGGCCGGCCGCGGATCGGCGAAATAAAAGCCGTTGCGCGCCGGCGCCACCGCCCCGGCCTTGGCCAGGCTGCGGATCCGGTGGCTGATGTCCTGGCTCCCCGCCCCCGTCATCCCCGCCAGAAGGCTCGTGCTGCACGGCCGGCGCGCCACATGCTCCAGCACCACCCGGCGCAAAGGGTCGCCCAACAAGCTCAGCAACCCCCGCGCCTCGCCGATCTGCGCCCCAGACACCGACAACAAACCCGCCACCGCATCCAGCGCCGCCGCGTCGGAGGAGGGCCAAGCGTCCCTCCGGCCACCGTCGCGTTCCCAGCGGGCCAAAAGGGCAAAACCGGTCATTGCGGCGTATAGATATTGTCGTAGAGCGGCGTCCACGTCGCGCCGCCGTCGACCGACGCGTCGGAATATTGCCTGACCTTGCCGCCGGCGAGGGAGGAATAGGTCATTCGATCCAGGACTGTCCGGCCAGGCTGTTTGCGGCTCGGATAACGCGCGACCAGCACCATCCGGCCGGCGCCGTCGAGGCCGCCGACGAACTCCCGGACGCCGCCGGCGCTGTCGACCCACAGCTGGCGCCACTGGCCGTCCGCGGGATTGAACGCACTGATGCTGCCGCCGACGAGAGCCTCTTCCGACCAGCTTTCGCGCAGGCCGCAGCCGCCGTAGACGCCCTCGATGACGCTCTCGCCATCGGATTGGTTGATCACGTCGCGCACCGCCCATCGGCCGATCCAGAAGTCGAACTGACGGTTGGCCGCCGAGGCGCAACCGGCGCCGGGCGAGGGAAGACCCGGCGCCCGCGCCGGGGTGGGCGCCGCC
>JACDGF010000117.1 GCA_013815405.1 Caulobacteraceae bacterium
GGCCTGGTGCGGCCCGCCCGGCGCGCCGGCGAAGGCGATGACGCTGCGGCGCGCCTGGTCGTTGAACACGATCGCGCCCTGGGGATCGAGGGTCCAGGCGGCGATGGCCTTGAGCGGAGGAAAGGCCCGGTGACAGGCCGCCGGCGCCTTCAGATCCCGGCCGGCGGGCGTCATCCGATCGGTCAGGCTCAGTGTGCATTCGACCTTTCCGCCGACGTCGCTCAGCCGCCATTGCCCGACCGTCGCGCGCAGGGCGGCCGGATCGGCCCCGGCGGCCGGGCTCGGCGCGACCACGGCCGCGGCCATCATCATGGCGATGTGCATTTGACCCGCGCCTCTCGATCGGCCCCAAGTCTAGACGCCCGGCGCGCGGCGACCAAATTGGCGTCCCCGCGACCGCCCCGACGCCTCGCGGTCGCGAGACTAAGCCACCTTCACCCGCGCCGCGCTCTCCGGGAGGTCGCCGCCGAAGGCGCGCTGGTAGAATTCGGCCACCGTCGGGCGTTCCAGTTCGTCGCACTTGTTGAGGAAGGTCATCCTGAAGGCGAGGGCCAGGTCGCCGGCGAATATCTCGGCGTTCTGGGCCCAGGTGATCACCGTGCGCGGGCTCATCACGGTGGAGATGTCGCCATTCATGAAGGCGTTGCGGGTCATGTCGGCGACCCGGACCATGGCGGCGACCTGGCGTTTGCCCTCCGCCGTCGCGGCATAGGCGGGCGCCTTGGCCAGGACGATCTGGGCCTCCACGTCGTGGGCCAGATAGTTGAGGGTGGTGACGATCGACCAGCGGTCCATCTGGCCCTGATTGATCTGCTGCGTGCCGTGATAGAGGCCGGTGGTGTCGCCAAGGCCGATGGTGTTGGTGGTCGAGAACAGGCGGAACCAGGGGTTGGGCCGGATCACCCGGTTCTGGTCCAGGAGGGTGAGTTTGCCTTGGGCCTCCAGCACCCGCTGGATGACGAACATCACGTCGGGCCGGCCCGCGTCGTACTCGTCGAACACCAGGGCCATGGGCCTCTGCAGGCACCAGGGCAGCATCCCCTCGCGAAATTCGGTGACCTGCTTGCCGTCCTTCAGCACGATGGCGTCCTTGCCCACCAGGTCGATCCGGCTGATGTGGCTGTCGAGGTTCACCCGGATCATCGGCCAGTTCAGCCGCGCCGCCACCTGTTCGATGTGAGTCGATTTGCCGGTGCCGTGATAGCCCTGGATCATCACCCGGCGGTCGTGGGTCAGGCCCGCGCAGATCGCCAGGGTGGTCTGCGGGTCGAAGCAATAGGCTTCATCCAGATCCGGCACATGGCTATCGCGGTCGGAAAACGCCGGGACGAGCATGTCGGTGTCCACGCCGAACAGCTCGCGCACCGACACCTTCCGGTCCGGGACCGAGGCGAGGAGCCGGTCGTCGGAGGGGTCGGTGAAGTGGTTCATGACGCCGGTTCACTAGACCGGGCCTTGGGCGGACGCAAACGGTCCCGCGCTTGAAGGAAGGCGACGCGCCCTAGACCAGCCTGGCCTTGCGCAGGGTCTTGTAGGCCCTGACCACCCTTTGGAGCTTGTGCTCGGCGGAGCGGTCGCCGCCGTTGGCGTCGGGATGGCAGCGCTTGACCAGTTCGGTGTAGCGCGCGCGGATGTCGGGCCCGCTAGCGGTGGCGCCCAGGCCGAGGTCCAGCAAGGCGCCGCGCTCCAACCGTCCCAGGCGCCGGTCGTAGGCCGCGCCATCGTCGTCGCGCCTGGCCTTGTCGCCTCCGAAGAGGCCGAAGGGATCGCGGAAAAACCCCCGGCTGGCGGCGGCTTCCCGGTTCCGGGTCCCGTTCTTGAACGACCAGGTCGGCCGACCGCCGGTAGCCAGGTCGTCGGCCAGCCGCGCGCGCACCTCGCCCTCGCTCATGCCGGCGAAGAAATTCCAGGTCCGGTTGTAATGCGCCGCGTGGGCCTGGCAGAACCAGTAGTGCTCGCCCAGCAGGTCCCGCGATTTGGGCGCGCGGGTGGAGGCGGCGGTCCGGCAGCCTTCGTGGTCGCAGGCCCGTTCGCCGGGTTTCAGGGCATGGACGTCGCGCGCGTGGGCCTCCTCCTCGGGCCTGGGGGGGCGAACGCGGATGTCGACGAATCTCGGCCGGTATTGAAAGGCGGGCGCCATGGTCCGAAGTATGCGGTGAAATCGCTTCAGTTCAAGAATTGACCGCCAGGAAATTGGAGAGCTAGATATGGGCGCCGTTGCCGAAACCCTGCGCGAAAAGCTTTCCGACGCGTTTTCGCCCTCTCAGCTGGACATCATCGACGACTCCGACCGCCACTCCGGTCATTCGGGGGCCCGCCCCGGCGGTCAGAGCCATTTCACCCTCGTCGTCCGAAGCGCCGCCTTCGCGGGCGTCGGCCGGGTCGAGCGCCAGCGGATGGTCCACGCCGTCCTGGCCGACGAACTCGCAGGCCCGGTCCACGCCCTCTCCGTCAAGGCCCTGGCGCCCGGCGAAGGATAGGCGCCACTCCCTCTCATGAAGGCTACTTGTGTTTACCGTTCTCGACGACGCCCTCTCGGGACACCTCTCCCGAAGGGAGAGGGAGGGGCCCGCCGAAGGCGGGAGGGTGAGGGGTTACCCGGCAGCGCGATTTCGCGACGCGCCGGCCGCTTCCATTCTCAACCCCATGTTCAAGCCTACGCCACTCCGAACACGCCGCGCCCGCGCACTTCGCGCCGCCTCAACGGACGTGGAACACAAGCTCTGGTCGGTATTGAGGAACCGGCAATTGGCCGGCGCGCAGTTCCGTCGGCAAATGCCGATCGATCGCTACTTTGCTGATTTCGCCTGCGTGGAGGCGAAGCTTATCGTGGAACTGGATGGAGGCCAGCACATGGAGGCCCAGGCCTACGACGCCGAGCGGACCCGAGCGCTGGAAGCGGCCGAATGGTTTGTCATGCGCTTTTGGAACAACGAGGTGATCGAGAATATCGAGGGGGTCGCCGAAGCCATCCTCGCGCAGCTCGAGCTGGCGAGCGGGTAACCCCTCACCCTCCCACGCCCACGCCCAAGATAGGGCGCGGGCCCCTCCCTCTCCCTTTGGGAGAGGTGTGAAGGGGTGCGCCGGCCGATGTGTGAATCCTTTAGTCCCAGCAGGAGAGCCCTTCACCCTCCGCCCAACGCCTGCCTCAGCGCGTTGGCCAGGTCCGCGGCGCGGAACGGCTTTTGCAGCACCGGCGCCCCCCGGTCGACGTTGCGCAGGCCGTCCTCGCCGTAGCCGGTGGAGAAGATCATCGGCACGCCGCGGGCCCGCAGGGCGTCGGCCAGGGCGAAGACCGGCTGGCCGGCCAGGTTGACGTCCAGCAGGGCCGCGTCGATCCCGGTCTCCGACCGCGCCAGCGCCAGGCCGTCCTCCAGGCCATGGGCGGGGCCGACCACCGCGCAGCCGAATCCGGCCAGCATATCCTCCACCAGCATGGCGATCATGGCTTCGTCCTCGACCACCAGCACCCGGGCGCCGGTCAGGCCCGTTTCCTCGCTCATGCCGTGGTCTCTCCGCCGCGTCCCGCGCCCATGGTAGGGCGCCAGGCGGCGAACGGCCAGATCAAGACGCCTCGTCCTCCCGGGCGAGCGGCGGGCTGACCCTAAGCGCGGTGACCTGGTTGCGCTGGCGGCGCAGGATCTGAAAGCGGTGGCGGTGGAACAGGAACTTCTGCCCCGGCTCGGGAATCGTCTGGGCTTCGTGGATGACCAGGCCGGCGACGGTGACCGCGTGGTCGTCGGGCAGATCCCAATCCATCGCCCGGTTGAGGTCGCGGACCGTCACATGGCCGTCGACATGGACCGAGCCGTCGGCTTGGCGGCGCACGCCCAGGATCGCCTGGTCGTGCTCGTCGTCGATCTCGCCGACGATCTCCTCGAGGATGTCCTCCAGGGTCACCAGCCCCTGCAGGGCGCCATATTCGTCGACCACCAGGGCGAAATGGCTTCGGCGTTTCAGAAAGGCGTTCAGCTGGTCCTTGAGATTGGTGGTCTCGGGAATGAACCAGGGCTCGCGGACGATGGCGGCGACGTCGATGCCCTCGACCTTACCGTGGGCGGCCGCCAGGGCCCGCAGCAGATCCTTGGCGTGCAGCACGCCGACAATGTTCTCCGGCTCGTCCCTGTAGAGGGGCAGGCGGGTGTGCTCCTCCTCGAGGACCCGGGCCACCAGTTCGCGCGGCGGCAGGGCGATGTCGATGATCGACATCAGCTTGCGGTGCACCATGACCTCGGCGACATCCATGTCGGAGAGGTCCAGCACCCCGCCCAGCATCCGCCGGTCGCGGCTCTCCACCGACCCTTCGGAGTGGTGGTATTCCACCGCGCCTCGGATCTCCTCGTGGGCCGCCAGGACGTCGATGCTCATGTCCAGGTTCACCCCGAAGAGGCGCAGGGTGTGGCGCACGATCCACTGGATCGCGTAGATCACCGGCCCCAGGAGCCGCACGGCCAGCAGCATGGGCGCCGAGAGGCTGCGGGCCACGTCGTCGGCGCGCACGATGGCCAGGGTCTTGGGCAGGACCTCGACGAACACCACCACCAGCACGGTCATGACCCCGGTGGCGATCGCCACGCCCCAGCCGCCCGGAACCACCTTGGTGATGAACTCGGTGGCCAGGGCGGAGCTGAGGATATTGATCACATTGTAGCCGATCAGCACCGCGCCGATCATCGTCTCCTGGTCGCCCAGGAGCCGGTTGACCCGCTGGGCGCCGTGATCGCCGTCGCGCTCCAGCTGGTGCATCCGCCCGCGGCTGGCGCGGGTCAGCGCCGTCTCGGCGGCGGAGAACACGGCCGAGATCGCCAAGAGGGCGAGGATCAGCAGGGAGATGGCCCAGGTCGTGGCGATCATGGCGGGGCGCCTTCAAAAATCAGAAAATCGCGAACCGTATGGCGGTCGACGTCCGGGGCGACGAAGGCGCCCCCGATCCGGTGCGCCAGGATCAGGGTCAGGGCGCCGTCCCGCGCCTTCTTGTCCCCCGCCATGCGGGCGACGAGGGCCGTGGCGCCGAAGGGATGGCCGGCGATCTCGTCCAGCCGGGTCGGCAGGCCGCCGGCCGCCACCGCCCGCACCGCCCGTTCGGCGTCGGCGGACGGACAGAGCCCCAGCCGGGCGGAGAGGCGAAAGGCCATTGCGCAGCCCAGGCCCACCGCCTCGCCGTGCTTGAGCGCCTCGCCGTAGCCGCTCTCGGCTTCGACGGCGTGGGCGAAGGTGTGGCCGAGATTCAACAGCGCGCGCGCCCCGCATTCCCGCTCGTCGCGGGCCACGATCTCCGCCTTCATCTCCACGCAACGCTCCACGGCTCGGGCCAGGGCCTCCGGCTCGCGAGCCAGCACCCGAGGGGCGTTCGCCTCGAGCCAGTCGAAGAAGGCACCGTCGCCCAGCAGCCCTGTCTTCAGGACCTCGGCATAGCCGCAGGCCATTTCCCGGGCGGGCAGGGTGTCCAGCACGCCGAGATCCGCGAGCACCAGGCGAGGCTGGTGGAAGGCCCCGATCAGATTCTTTCCGCGTGGCGTGTCGATGGCGGTCTTGCCGCCCACCGAGGAGTCGATCTGGGCCAGCAAGGTGGTGGGGATCTGGATGAAATCGATCCCGCGCTTGTAGATCGCCGCCGCGAACCCGGCCAGGTCGCCGACCACCCCGCCTCCGAAAGCGACGATCAGGTCGCCCCGTTCCAGCCCGAGCTCCAGCAGCCGGTCGCAGAGGCTCTCGAGGCCGGCGAAACTCTTGGCCGCTTCTCCCGGTTCAACGACGACGGTATGGCCGGCGACGCCCGATGCCTCCAGCGCGCGGATCAGGCGCGCGCCGTGAAGATCGCGGACGGTCTGGTCCATGACCACGGCGACGAGGGGACGGCGCAGGAAAGGGCCGATGCGCGCGCCCGCCCGGTCGATCAGGCCACGCCCGACCACCACCTCATAAGCGCGCGTCCCCAGGCCGACGGTGACGGGCGAGGTCACGCCTGGGCGGCCGCCCGCGCCGCCAGGGCCTTGATGATCGCGTCCACCGCCACCGAATGGGCGGTCTCACCGGTCTCGATGATGATGTCCGCGCCGGCGAAGGATTCGTAACGCGCCTGGGCCTGGGCCTCCAGCACCGCCAGGGGATCCTTGCCGGCCAGGAGTGGGCGGGTGTCGCGCCGCCCGACCCGCTTGGCCAGGACCGCGAGGTCGGCCTTCAGCCACACCGAGATCGCCTTGTCGGCGATCAGCCGCCGCGTCTCCTCGTCGTCGAACGCGCCCCCGCCGGTGGCCAGGACGTGGGGCGGCGCTTCCAACAAGCGCGCGATCACCCGCCGTTCGCCGGCCCGGAACGCCGCCTCGCCGAACTCTTCGAAAATGTCGGTGATCGAGCGTCCGGCGGCCGCCTCGATCTCGGCGTCGGCGTCGGTGAACGGCATGGCCAGGGCGCTGGCCAGCCGCCGGCCGATGCTGCTCTTGCCCACGCCCATCAGGCCGATGAGGGCGATGGTCTTGCGGTTGAGAGGGGAAAAGGCGGGCATGACCAATCGCCGCTTTACACGAGCGGGCGGGCGAGCGCCAAGTTTCGCCATGCATTCGCCCCGCGCGCGCCCCGCCGGGACGCCGCCATGAGCGGCGCCGACTGGACCGAAGCCTTCCTGGAGATGATGGCCGCGGAACGGGCCTGCGCGGCCAACACCCTGACCGCCTACGGCCGCGACCTGGCCGACGCCCAGGGCTTTCTCGCCCGGCGCGGGGGTGACCTGGCCAGCGCCGGGGCCGAGGAGATCGAGGCCTGGTTCGCCGACCTGGGCGCCCGGGGCCTCGCC
>JACDGF010000118.1 GCA_013815405.1 Caulobacteraceae bacterium
GGGCGGGATCGTGGGGGACTGGCCGACCTTGGCCGAGGCCAAGCTGTTCGAGAACCGCGACACTGCTCCGACGATGGACATGCGCGGGCTGTTCAAGGGCGTGCTGCAGGACCACCTGGGAATCGACCGGGCGCGCCTGGACACCACCGTCTTTCCGGCCAGCTCACGCGTGGCGCCATCGTTGGGCTTGGTGTAGGTTTTCCCGCCGGGGCGCGGAGGGAGCGATGGAACCGAAGATCGCCGAGAACTTCCTGCGGCTGGTGGACGATTCCCGCGCCAACGGTGTTCCGGAACTGCATTTCCGCTTCTGGCGGCGGACGACCGAAGAGGTCCGCCGCAAATATCTCGATGCGTTCCGCTCCGATCCCGAGGCGATAGCTTGGTGCGAAGAGGCCTATCTGGCCGATGATCCCGACTTCGAAGATTTATTGGACCTGCCCGCCGAAAGCCTCGGCTACCGCTATGCGCGGCACATCATCGACAACAACCTCAACAAGACCATCGCCAGCGACTATCGCCGCGCCCATGAGCGGATGGACGCCGAAGGCAAGCTCCACGGCATGCCCGAGGAAGTAAAATACGCCGTCGTGCGCGGCTTCCAGATCCACGACATCTTCCACATTCTGACCGGCTACGACACCACGGGGCGCGGCGAGATCGCCCTGCAGGCCTTCACCCTGGCGCAACGCCGCCTGCCCTATTCCTCGATCTGGATGGCCACCCTCACCACCCAGATGACCTTCCTCGATCCCGACATGACCCCGGTGGTGATGGACGCCATCAGCGAAGGCTGGCGCTACGGCCGCCGGGCCGCGAACCTCAACTACCCGCGTTGGGAAGAGATGATGGATCGGCCGGTGGACGATCTGCGAGGAGAATACGGGCTGAACTGAGCGCCCGCCCTCCCCCGCGTGCTTGGCTCTACTCCGCCACCAGCCCGTCCAAATGCTCCACCGCCTCAAGGAACTCCTCCTTGAAGCTCTGGACGACCTGGCCGGCGGAGCGGACGGCGTCGATCAGGCCAACGCCTTGGCCGACGAAATAGGTGACCATCTCGCGCGCCTGTTCATTGCCGGCGGCGGCGGCGCGGTCGACGCATCGCAGGGCGTATTCGCTGACCAGGCTCTGAAGCGGCATGGGCAAGGCGCCCGGGCTGGCGGGATCGCGTTCCCAGGCGTCGGTCCAGGCCGATCGGAGCTGACGGGCGGGTTTGCCGGTGCGGCTCCTGGAACGAACGGCGTCGCGCGACGTCGCCGCGATCATCTTTGAGCGGAAGATTTCACTGACCTCCGATTCCGTGGTCGCCAGCCAGACCGAGCCGGTCCAGGCGCCGGCCGCGCCCAGGGCCATGCAGGCGGCCATCTGGCGGCCCGTCATGATCCCCCCGGCGGCCAGAACGGGCACGTCGCGGAGTCCCTTGATCGCCACCAGCACCTCCGGGACCAGGACCAGGGTCGAGACCTCGCCGCAATGGCCGCCGGCCTCCGTCCCCTGGACCACCAGGATATCGACTCCGGCGGCGATCTGGCGGATGGCGTGCTCCTTGGCCCCGACCAGGGCGGCCACCGGGACGCCCCGGCTCCTGCCCATCTGGATCATTTCCGGCGGGGGTACGCCCAGGGCGTTGGCGATGAGCCTGATCGGATGCTCGAAGGCCGCGTCGAGCACCTCCAGCGCCCGCGTCGGATCGAAGGGCTGGGGCTGAGCGTCGTCGATGACCCGCTCGGCCAGGGCCACGCCGGCCCGCGCCAGAAGCGCGCGGGCGAACGCATCGTGTCCGGGCGGCACCCGGGCTTTAAGGGTCCTGTAGGTGACGCCGGGCTCCCCCGCCGTGGCCATGTTTTCGGGGATGAGCACGTCCAGGCCATAGGGCTTGCCGTCCACATGGTCGTCGATCCATTTGAGTTCCTCGCGCACCGAGTCCGGGGAATGGGCGGTAGCGCCCAGCACCCCGAACCCGCCCGCGCGGCTCACCGCCGCCACGACGTCCCGGCAATGGCTGAAGGCCAGGAGTGGGAATTCGATCCCCAGCATGTCGCAGATCGGCGATTTCATCGCGAGACTCCTGGCCGTCGGATCATGGGTCTTCAGTTCGTTTTCGGCTTGAACGACTGGATGATCGAGCGACCCTTGGCGTTCAACGCCAGCTTGACCTTGGCGCCGAACGGCTCATGAGCGATCATCGCCTCGACCACCGAGGGATCGTCCGCATCCGTCATGGCGACGAAGCGGCCGCCCTTTCCTTTCAGGCGCCCGACCACCACGCCTCGGGGCGTCTTGGTCGAATAGTCGATGGTGTAGGTCTCCACCCTGCCGATCCCCTCGCCGGACGCGGCCCGCGGCGCCGGCCAAGCGTCGATCTCCCTTTGCAAGTCGGCGCTGTCGAAGCCGCGCCACGCCGCGGGGGTCGTCGAATAGACGCCCACGGAATATTTCGACAGGAAGCCGCCGTTGGCGCCCACCAGGCCCCGAGCCCCTGGTCGCACCCGCAGCATTCGCGCCATGGAGGCGATGGCGTGCATGGAATAGTTGTTTCCGGCTCCGCCGAAAAACGGCAACCCGCCGGTGACGGTGAGCGGGCGGGGATCGTCCTTGTCCAGGCCCAGGCCGTCGCGGACGTTGAAGACGGCGATGGGAAAGCAGCTGTAGAGGTCGAAGAGATCGATCGCGTCGAGCCCGATCTCGGCGGCGTCGAGCGCCCGGCGGACCGCCATCACCGACGCGGGGCTCGAGGAGAGGTCGGCGCGCTCGATCACCGCGCGCTCGCTGACGTCGGCGCCGCCATGCAGATAGACGAAGCGGGCCTCCGGCACGCCCAGCGCCCGGGCCCGGTCCACCGAGGTCATCAGGAGCGCCGCGCCCTGGTTGACCTGGTCGCGCGCCACCATCCGGCGGGGATAGGGATCGGCGGTCAGGCGATTGTCGGCGCCGACCGTGGCCAGGTGCTCCGCGTCATGGATCTGGCGCGAGGCGGCGTGAAGGTTGCTGGCGGCGACCTTGGTGAAGGGCGCGAACAGCCGCCCCATCTCCAGGGCGTAGTCGGCCCGATTGAGGCCCAGGCGCGCGCGGCGGGCGTTCTCGAGCAGGGCGTAGACGGTGATCGGGTTCCAGGCGCCGTGGCGCGTCAACTTCGAATTCAGCAGGGGCTCCCCGAATCCGCGATCCTCCAACTGGCCTCCGACTTCCTCGGACCAGTCGGGACTCTGCTTGAGGAAGGCCATGCGGCGCGCCGTGGAGATCGCCTCCGCGCCGCAGAGCAGGGCCATGCCGACGTCTCCGGCCCCGATGGCGTGAGCGAACTCGTTGACCAGGTGCTGGGGCCCCTGCCCGCCCACCGGCTCCAGGATCGCCCTGGCCGGGTCGGCTCCGATGCGCCGCGCCACCGCGCGGGGAAAGTTGTCCGCCTTGCCGAACGGGGCAATCGTCTTGGGCCCGGAAACCTCGAACTGGCGAATGGCGGCGACGACATCGATGTGCGGCGCCATCGCGCCTCGAAAGACCGCGTCCTCACACGCCACCCGGGCCGCCCGCGCCGCCAGATCCAGCGGCGACATTCCGACATAGCCAAAGCCGCCGGCCACTTCGGAGACCTCGCCGACGCCGATGATGACGGGAGTATTGTCAGGCAAGACGGGGCTCCTGGGGATTTCGGGCGCTGGACGATCTCGCGGGGAAGAAGACCCGTGAGATCGCGTTGCCGAACCTTTCGGGGGTTATCGGCCCCTTCCGCCGGGAGCACGATCGCGATGCTTATCCGATCGCCGCCGTTCAGGGAATGCCAAGGATGCCCCTGCGCACCACTCGGGCGGGATTTTCCACGCCTTATCGCCCCGTGGCGGGAAGGGTCATGCCGAGCTGATCGAAAAGAAACATCAGGATATCGGTCTGCTGGGCGATGCGCTCGGAGAGGGACGATCCGATGCCGTGGCCGGAGGACTTGGAGGTGCGCAGCAAGATCGGATGATCGCTCCCGGTGTCGGCCTGGAGGGCGGCGGCGAACTTGCGGGAATTCATCGGATTCACCCGCCCGTCGTTGGCCCCGGTCAGCATCAGCACGGCCGGATAATTCACCCGTTTGACGACGTGGTGATAAGGCGAATAGGCGTAGAGGGCCTTGAACTGATCGGCGTCCTTCACCGTGCCGAATTCGGTGACGTTGAAGGCGCCGTTGGGATCGAGTTCCACGCGCAGCATGTCGTAGATGCCCACCGCCGAGACCACCGCGCGGGCCAGGGCGGGGTGCTGGGTAAGGGTCGCCCCCATCAGCAAGCCGCCGTTGGATCCGCCCAGCAGGGCCAGATGGTCATGGGACGTGTAGCCCAGCTTGATCAGGGTCTCGCCGGCGGCGTCGAAGTCGTCGAAGACGTTCTGTTTCTTGGTCAGCATCCCCTGGTGATGCCACGCCTCGCCGTATTCGCCGCCGCCGCGCAGATTGGCGATGGCCCACACGCCTCCAGCGTCGAGCCATAGGCGGATATTGGCCCCCGCGAAGGAGGGCGTGAGGTTCACGCCATAGCCGCCATAGCCGGTCAGCAGGGTGGGATTGGCGCCGGTGAGCGCGGTTCCTTTCTTGCGGATGATGTTGACCGGGACCTTGGTCCCATCCTTGGAGGCGGCGAAGACGCGGACGACCTCGGTGTCGGCGTAGGAGATCGGCGAGGTGCGGTCCAGGGCGGTCTTCTCGCTGGCCCCGGAGTTCGCGCTCCAGCGCGCGAAATAGGTCGGGACAAGATAGCTCGCCACGTCATAGAGCACATCGCCCCCCGGCAGGGCGTCGATCTCGTTCACCGCCGAGACCGGCGGCAGGGCCAGGGCGGCGCCATGGCCGCCGTTCAAGTCATAGACGCTGACCACGCTGGGGCCGCCCGCGATGCGGGTGACGAAGAGGTGGTCGCCGGCCACCGTCAACGGAACGGAGAATTCGCCGCCGTCGGTGACGGCCGCCTCCTGGCTTTCGGGCACGATCGTCCTGGCGGCGGCGAACCCGCCCGAATAGGGAGCATCGAGCTTGAGGATCTTGCCCATCGGCGCGTTCAGGTGCGAGACGGCGAACACCGTTCCATCCTTGGCCATGGCGGCGGCGACGACATGGTCGCCGTAGGCGCCGATCGGCCTGGCCGGTCCCTGGGCGGTCAGGACGAACTGCTGGAACTGCCCGCCGTCGCCCAGCTCCACCGAGGCCAGGGCCGCGTCGGCCCCGGTCCGGTTGTCGAGGTAGATCTCGCCGGTGCGCGGCACGCCATCCTGGGATCCCAGCGCCAGCCTGTCATCGCGGGCCTCGCCGCCCAGGCGGTGAAAATAGACGGCCAGGTTGAAATGGCGCTCGGTCTCGGGGGTCGTATCGTCGGGATAACGGGTGTACCAGAAGGCGCGGCTGTCGGCCGTCCAGGCCAGCGAGCCGCCAGCCGTGGGGTATTGCACGCGGGGAATAGGCGTTTCGATCTCGCGCCCGCTGGCGACGTCATAGACGTGCAGGGTCCCATCCTCGCTGCCGTTCAAGGAGAGCGAGACTGCGACCTTGGCGCCATCGGGCGAAGCGACGTACCAGTCGATGGCGGTGTGGCCGGCGGCGTCCAGGACGTTCGGGTCGACCAGGGCCATGCGGCTGGCCGGATCGGCCGCGCCGTTCATCATCACCAGGGCCGGCTGCTGCCGGGTCGGATCGTTGTAGAGGGCGAAGACCGCGCCACCGCGTCCCTGCAGGTCGTAGTATGCGGGCGAGGCGGTGGTGATCAGTCGGGTCAGCTCCGCCGCCACGCCGGCCCGCCCGGGAAGGGCGTCGAGCCAAGCGCGGGTCCGCGCGTTCTGCGCGTCGCTCCAGGCCTGGACGGCCGGATCGCCGGTGTTTTCCAAAGCGCGATAGGGATCGGCGATCTTGACGCCTTGGATCACATCGGCGGCGGTTCCGGGCGGGAACGCCGGCGGCGGCGCGGATGGTGCGGCCAGGGCCAGAGCGGGAAGCGAAAAGCTGAGGAAAACGGCGATGGCCGTGGCGCGCATGGAGGGTCTCCGAAATCCGATGTCGAGGTTAGGGCGCGTCGCCGTTCCCGTCAAAGCTGGGAGGGCCGCTCAAAGGGGTCTTCGAGGGCTTCGCGCGGATCGAAGCCGAAGCGCGCGAAACCAGCCTTCATCTCCGGGCCGAGCGGCGCTTCGATTTCGATCAGGCCCCGGGTGGGGTGCGGCAAGATCAGGCGGCGGGCATGGAGCTGGAGCTTGAGAGGCCCGGAAGCTTCCACCGAGGCGGGCGTATTGTACTTGGGGTCGCCCAGGATGGGGTGGCCCAGGCTCAGCATATGGACGCGAAGCTGGTGGGTGCGGCCGGTCGTGGGCCGCAGGGCCAGCCAGGCGGCCCGGGGGCCGGCGCGGGAGACGGTCACGAACCGGGTGACGGCCGATTGGGCCTTGGGATCCTCGGGGTCGATGGGCGCGACCTTTTCGCGATCACCGGCCCCGATCTTGGCCAGAGCCAGATCGATCAGTCCGAAGGTCGGGCGCGGATTGCCTTCGACGATCGCCCAATAGGTCTTTCGGGCCCGCCGCTTGGCGAACACGGCAGCCAAGCGCGCGGCGGCGCCCGGCGATTTGCCCAGGATGAGGACGCCTGAGGTGTCGCGGTCGAGGCGGTGGGTGAGGCGTGGGCGCGCAAGCCCCTCTCCCCAGGCGCTCAGCAGCCGATCGATGTGGTGGGACGTCTTGGCGCCCCCCTGGACGGCGAGGCCGGCGGGCTTGTTGAGCGCCAGCACGTCGTCGTCCTCATAGAGCACCTGGCTCCTGGCG
>JACDGF010000119.1 GCA_013815405.1 Caulobacteraceae bacterium
CGGCGCAACGCATTGCGTTGCGGAGACTTCCAGCGTCCGGCGGACGGCATGCGGCCCGGGAACCTTCATCCCCCAGCCCCCCGTCCGATCCGAGGGTGGACGCGTGGACATGAACCGACGCCCAGGAACCCTGGTGCGTCCGCAGGGAGACAATGATGGCGCAATCGTTCACCGGCCGGAAGCGGATCCGGATGACCTTCGGCCGCATCCCCGAAGCCGTGCGGATGCCGAATCTCATCGAGGTCCAGCGCTCGAGCTACGAACAATTCCTGCAGCGCGAGGTCCGTCCCGGCCAGCGGCGGGACGAGGGCATCGAGGCGGTCTTCAAATCGGTGTTTCCGATCAAGGACTTCAACGAGCGGGCCATGCTCGAATACGTCTCCTATGAGTTCGAGGAGCCCAAGTACGACGTCGAGGAATGCATCCAGCGCGACATGACCTATGCCGCGCCGCTGAAGGTCAAGCTGCGCCTGATCGTCTGGGAGACCGACGAGGAGACCCAGGCGCGGTCGGTCAAGGACATTAAGGAGCAGGACGTCTACATGGGCGACATTCCGCTCATGACCGACAAGGGCACCTTCGTGGTCAACGGCACCGAGCGGGTGATCGTCTCCCAGATGCACCGCTCGCCGGGGGTCTTCTTCGACCACGACAAGGGCAAGACCCATTCGTCGGGCAAGCTCCTGTTCGCGGCCCGGATCATTCCCTATCGCGGCTCGTGGCTCGATTTCGAGTTCGACGCCAAGGACGTCGTGTTCGTGCGCATCGACCGGCGCCGCAAGCTGCCGGCCACCACCTTCCTCTACGCCCTGGGCATGGACGGGGAGGAGATCCTCACCACCTTCTATGACGTCGTCCCCTTCGTGAAGCGCGGCGGCGTGGGCGAAGCGGGCGGCTGGGCGACGCCCTACAAGCCCGAACGCTGGCGGGGCGTGAAGCCCGAATTCGCCCTGATCGACGCCGACACCGGCGAGGAAGTCGCGGCGGCGGGAACCAAGATTTCCGCCCGCCAGGCCAAACGCCTGGCCGACGGGGGCCTCAAGACCCTCCTGCTGTCGCCCGAGGCTCTGGTCGGGCGCTATTTGGCGCGCGACGAGGTCAATCCCGCCACCGGCGAGATCTACGCCGAGGCGGGCGACGAACTGGACGCGGCATCCATCGCCGCCCTGGAGGAACAGGGCTTCACCACCATCGATGTCCTGGACATCGACCACGTCACCGTCGGCGCCTACATGCGCAACACCCTTCGGGTGGACAAGAACGCCATCCGCGAGGACGCCCTGTTCGACGTCTACCGGGTCATGCGCCCGGGCGAGCCGCCGACCGTCGAGGCCGCCGAGGCGATGTTCAAGAGCCTGTTCTTCGACAAGGAGCGCTATGACCTCTCGGCCGTCGGCCGGGTGAAGATGAACATCCGCCTGGAACTCGATTGCCCTGACGATGTCCGCGTCATCCGCAAGGAGGACGTACTGGAGGTCCTGAAAACCCTGGTCGGCCTGCGCGACGGCCGCGGCGAGATCGACGACATCGACAACCTCGGCAACCGCCGGGTGCGCTCGGTGGGCGAACTCCTGGAAAACCAGTATCGCGTCGGCCTGCTGCGCATGGAGCGGGCGATCAAGGAGCGCATGTCGAGCGTCGATATCGACACCGTTATGCCGCATGACCTGATCAACGCCAAGCCGGCGGCGGCGTCGGTGCGGGAATTCTTCGGCTCCTCGCAGCTCTCGCAGTTCATGGACCAGACCAATCCGCTCTCGGAGATCACCCACAAGCGCCGGCTTTCGGCGCTGGGCCCCGGCGGACTGACGCGCGAGCGGGCGGGCTTCGAGGTGCGCGACGTCCACCCCACGCACTACGGCCGCATCTGCCCCATCGAAACTCCCGAGGGGCCCAACATCGGCCTGATCAACTCCCTGGCCACCCACGCCGTGGTAAACAAATACGGCTTCATCGAAAGCCCGTACCGGCGGGTCAAGGACGGCAAGATCACCGACGAGGTGGTCTATATGTCGGCGATGGAGGAGGCCAAGCACGTCATCGCCCAGGCCAATATCCAGCTCAAGAACGGCGAGATCGTCGATGACCTGGTCCCCGGCCGGGTGAACGGCGAGCCGTCCCTGCTGGCCAAGGATCAGGTCGACCTGATGGACGTCAGCCCCAAGCAGGTGGTCTCGGTGGCCGCCGCCCTGATCCCCTTTCTCGAAAACGACGACGCCAACCGCGCCCTGATGGGTTCGAACATGCAGCGTCAGGCCGTGCCACTGATCCAGTCGGACGCCCCCCTGGTGGGCACCGGCATGGAGGATGTGGTGGCGCGGGATTCGGGCGCCGTGGTCATCGCCCGGCGCCCCGGGGTCGTCGAACAGATCGACGGGACCCGGATCGTCATCCGCGCCACCGAGGAAACCGACCCGACCAAGCCCGGCGTCGACATCTTCCGTCTGTCGAAGTTCCAGCGGTCGAACCAGAACACCTGCATCAACCAGCGCCCGCTGGTGCGGGTGGGCGACAAGATCGCCGCCGGGGACATCATCGCCGATGGCCCATCGACGGACCTGGGCGAACTGGCCCTGGGGCGCAACGCCCTGGTAGCCTTCATGCCCTGGAACGGCTACAACTTCGAGGACTCGATCCTGATCTCCGAACGCATCGTGCGCGATGACGTCTTCACCTCGATCCACATCGAGGAATTCGAGGTCATGGCCCGCGACACCAAGCTGGGCCCCGAGGAGATAACCCGCGATATCCCCAATGTCGGCGAGGAGGCCCTGCGCAACCTCGACGAGGCGGGCATCGTGGCCATCGGCGCGGAGGTCCTGCCGGGCGACATCCTGGTCGGCAAGGTCACCCCCAAGGGCGAATCGCCCATGACACCGGAGGAAAAGCTCCTGCGCGCCATCTTCGGGGAAAAGGCGTCGGACGTGCGGGACACCTCCCTACGCCTGCCCCCCGGCGTCGCCGGCACGGTGGTGGAGGTGCGGGTGTTCAACCGCCACGGGGTCGAAAAGGACGAACGGGCACTGGCCATAGAACGCGAAGAAATCGATCGCCTGGGCAAGGACCGCGACGACGAATTCGCCATCCTCAACCGCAACATGACCGCGCGCCTGCGCGAACTGCTCATCGGCCGCGCCGCGGTCTCCGGCCCCAAGGGCCTGGGCCGCGGAGAGATCGCCCCCGCCAAGCTCGACGAGATCGCGCCGGGCCTGTGGTGGCAGATCGCCGTCGACGACGACAAGGCCATGGGCGAGCTGGAGGCCATGCGGCGGCTGTTCGACGACGCCCGCAAGCGGCTCGATCGCCGCTTCGAGGACAAGGTCGACAAGCTGCAGCGCGGCGACGAACTCCCGCCCGGCGTGATGAAGATGGTCAAGGTGTTCGTGGCGGTGAAGCGCAAGCTTCAGCCGGGCGACAAGATGGCCGGGCGCCACGGCAACAAGGGCGTGATCTCCAAGATCCTGCCCATGGAGGACATGCCCCACCTGGAAGACGGCACCCCCGTGGACGTGGTGCTCAACCCCCTGGGCGTGCCTTCGCGGATGAATGTCGGCCAGATCTTCGAGACCCATCTGGGTTGGGCCTGCGCGGGCCTCGGCCGCCAGATCGCCGACCTGCTGGAAGCCTGGCGCCACGGCGGGCAAAAAAAGGCCCTGGTTGATCGCCTGCGCGCGATCTACGGCAAGAATCAGGTTCTCCCCGACGACGAGGAGGAGCTGATTGAACTGGCGCGGAATCTCTCCAAGGGCATCCCGATCGCCACCCCGGTGTTCGATGGCGCGCACATCAACGACATCGAAAACCTGCTGGAGGCGGCCGGGCTGAGCCGCAGTGGCCAGGTGACCCTCTACGACGGACAGACGGGGGAGGCGTTCACGCGCCCGGTAACCGTCGGCTACATCTACATGCTCAAGCTGCACCACCTGGTCGACGACAAGATCCACGCGCGTTCGATCGGACCCTACAGCCTGGTCACCCAGCAGCCTCTGGGCGGCAAGGCGCAGTTCGGCGGCCAGCGGTTCGGGGAGATGGAAGTCTGGGCCCTGGAAGCCTATGGCGCCGCCTACACCCTCCAGGAGATGCTGACGGTGAAGTCCGACGATGTCGCGGGCCGCACCAAGGTCTATGAATCCATCGTCCGCGGCGACGACGCCTTCGAAGCGGGGATTCCGGAAAGCTTCAACGTCCTGGTCAAGGAGATGCGTTCCCTGGGCCTGAACGTGGAGCTCGAAAACAGCTGATCTCGCCCAGGTTCGACACGCCGAAGTTCGATACGCGAGGCGAGGGGCCGCCAGCCTCTCGCCGCCGCGCTTTCAAAGTCTCTCAACCACTGGATATCCCATGACTCAGGAAGTCCTCAACATCTTCAACCCGGTGATCGCCGCGCCGAGCTTCGATCAGATCCGGATTTCCCTGTCGAGCCCGGAAAAGATCCGTTCGTGGTCGTTCGGGGAAATCAAGAAACCCGAGACGATCAACTATCGCACCTTCAAGCCGGAGCGGGACGGGCTGTTCTGCGCCCGCATCTTCGGGCCGACCAAGGATTATGAGTGCCTCTGCGGCAAGTACAAGCGGATGAAGTACAAGGGCATTATCTGCGAAAAGTGCGGCGTCGAGGTCACCCTCGCCCGTGTCCGTCGCGAGCGCATGGGTCATATCGAGCTGGCCTCGCCGGTCGCCCATATCTGGTTCCTAAAATCGCTGCCCAGCCGCATCGCCATGATGCTCGACATGCCGCTCAAGGACATCGAGCGGGTGCTCTACTTCGAATACTACATCGTCACCGAACCGGGCCTGACCTCGCTCAAGCAGCACCAGCTTCTGTCGGAAGACGAATATATGCGTTTCCAGGAGGAGTTCGGCGACGACAGCTTCACCGCCGAAATCGGCGCTGAGGCCATCCAGGGCCTGCTCAAGGGCATCAATTTGGCCACCGAGGCCGACAAGCTTCGCGAGGAGTTGGTCACCACCACCTCCGAGATCAAGCTGAAGAAGACCTCCAAGCGGCTCAAGATCCTCGAGGCCTTCACCGAGAGCGGCAATAAGCCCGAGTGGATGATCATGACGGTGATTCCCGTCATTCCGCCCGAGCTTCGCCCCCTGGTGCCGCTGGACGGCGGCCGTTTCGCCACCTCCGATCTCAACGACCTCTACCGCCGGGTGATCAACCGCAACAACCGGTTGAAGCGCCTGATCGAACTTCGCGCCCCCGACATCATCATCCGCAACGAAAAGCGGATGCTGCAGGAAGCGGTCGACGCCCTGTTCGACAACGGCCGCCGCGGCCGGGTGATCACCGGGGCCAACAAGCGGCCCCTGAAGTCCCTGGCCGATATGCTGAAAGGCAAGCAGGGGCGCTTCCGCCAGAACCTTCTGGGCAAGCGGGTCGACTATTCGGGCCGCTCGGTGATCGTCGTCGGCCCCGAGCTGAAGCTGCACGAGTGCGGCCTGCCCAAGAAGATGGCGCTGGAGCTGTTCAAGCCGTTCATCTACGCCCGGCTCGACGCCAAGGGCCTTTCGGGCACCGTCAAGCAGTCCAAGCGGATGGTCGAGCGCGAACAGGCGCAGGTGTGGGACATCCTCGAGGAAGTCATCCGCGAGCACCCGGTGCTGCTGAACCGCGCGCCCACCCTGCACCGCCTGGGCATCCAGGCCTTCGAGCCCAAGCTGATCGAAGGCAAGGCGATCCAGCTTCATCCCCTGGTCTGCACCGCCTTCAACGCCGACTTCGACGGCGACCAGATGGCCGTTCACGTGCCCCTGTCTCTGGAGGCGCAGCTGGAAGCGCGGGTGCTGATGATGAGCACCAACAACATCCTCTCGCCGGCCAACGGCAAGCCGATCATCGTGCCCTCGCAGGACATCGTCCTGGGCCTCTACTACATCTCCCAGGCCAAGGAGGGAGAGCCGGGCGAAGGCAAGGCCTTCTCCGACGTCGGCGAGATCGAGGCGGCCCTGGAGGCGGGGATCGTGTCCCTGCACTCCAAGATCAGGGCGCGCTTCACCGAGATGAACGCCGAGGGGACGATGGTCAGCCAAGTGATCGAGACCACGCCGGGTCGGATGAAGATCGCCGCCCTGCTGCCCAGCCACCCGGCCATCGGCCACCGGCTGATCGACCGCAGCCTGGCCAAGAAGGAGATCGGCAATCTGATCGACGCCGTCTACCGCCACTGCGGCCAGAAGGCGACGGTGATCTTCGCCGACCAGATCATGGGCCTGGGCTTCCGCGAGGCGGCAAAGGCGGGAATCTCCTTCGGCAAGGACGACATCATCATCCCCGCCCGCAAGAAGACCATCGTCGCCACCACGCGCAAACTGGTGGAGGAGTATGAGCAGCAGTACGCCGACGGCCTGATCACCAAGGGCGAGAAATACAACAAGGTGGTCGACGCCTGGTCCAAGGCCACCGACCGCGTCTCCGACGAGATGATGGCCGAGATCTCCACCAGCCAGAAGGACGGCGCCGGGCGTGACAGCGAGATCAACTCGGTGTGGATGATGGCCAATTCGGGGGCCCGCGGCTCACAGGCGCAGATGAAGCAGCTGGGTGGCATGCGCGGCCTGATGGCCAAGCCTTCGGGCGAGATCATCGAGACGCCGATCATCTCCAACTTCAAGGAAGGCCTCACCGTCCAGGAATATTTCAACTCCACTCACGGCGCCCGCAAGGGCTTGGCCGACACGGCCCTGAAGACCGCCAATTCGGGCTATCTGACCCGGCGGCTAGTCGACGTCGCCCAGGACTGCATCATCACCGAGGAAGACTGCGGC
>JACDGF010000120.1 GCA_013815405.1 Caulobacteraceae bacterium
GACCGAACGGGGCGAAGGAATCCTGGCCATCACCACGCTCCAGTCGGTGGCCGGCCAGTGGCTAGCGCCCCGCCTGGGCGGCTTTCAATTGGCGCACCCCCGGATCGCGGTGCGGCTGGAGACCAGCGAGACCGTGGTCGACCTGGGGCGGGGGCCCTTTGACCTGGCCATCCGCGCCGGCGCGGGCGACTGGCCGGGGCTGGAGAGCCTTTATCTGTTCGCCTCCCACCTCACCCCTCTTTGCACCCCCGCCCTGCGCGAAGCGTTGGGCGGCTTGGCTTCGCCCAGCGACCTGCTGGCCGCGCCCCGGGTCGGCCTGGAGGAGGAGTGGGCCGCCTGGTTTGCCCAGGCCGGGGTGGGGGCGCCGGGGGGCGGGGCGCCGCTTCCGTTCACCGCCGACTTGCAGACCATCGAGGTCGCCGCGGCCCTCGCGGGTCAGGGCGTGGCGCTTGGCTCGCCGATCCTGTTCGCCGACGAGATCGCCCGCGGCCGCCTGGTCCAGCCCTTCGAGGTCACCTGGGCCCGGCCCGTGGGGTACTGGCTGGCCTGGCCCAAGGGCCGCCGCCGGGTTCCCAAGATCGCCGCTTTTCGCGACTGGCTCACAGCCGCCCTCGCCGCCGCCCCGGCCGTCGCGAGATTCAGCGTTCCGCCATCGCCGTGACCGCCCGGGTTGGTCAGCGGAAGGCCCGCGCTTGGCGCTACGGCTGTATTCCGCGCGCCTTGGCTTGCCCGGGCAGGAGCGGCTCGAGGGCGGTCGCCGCGGCGATGTCCGCCTTGCCCGCGACGATCAGGCCCTTGCGCGATTTCCACCCCGCGGCCGTAGAGGGACCAGGCGTTCTTCGGCTGGAGGCTCAGGGCCGCGTCGTAGTCGGCGATCGCGCGATCGAGATCACCCTGGCGCAAACGGGCCAGGCCCCGGGCGCCCATGAGCTCGCCGGCCTTGGGGTACATCCGATGGGCGGCGTCGCAATCGATCAAAGCCCTGTCCAGTTCCTGGCCCCACAGCGCCCGGGTCCAGTAGCGTCGGGCGATCGCCACCACCTGACGACTGTCCCGGGGATGGGCCGCTAGCCAGAGGCCGTATTGCGCGATGGCCGCCGGGAAGAGGTCGGCGCGCGAGTAGTCGTCGGCGATGCGCAGGCGAATGTCCGCCTGCTTCGCGACCAGCCGGTCGGCGGCCTCCAGGTCGGGACGGGCGCGCGATTTGTCCGGGCCGGCCAAGTGAAGCTCGGCCCTGACCAGCAGCGATGACCGCGCGGTCGAGGTCGGCGATGGCGCGGTCGCTGGGGTGGCTTGAAGGCGTAGGGTTGGGCCTAGGAGGAAGCCGGACGCCGGTCCTCGGGCCTTGACGCGCGCGGGGGCTCGCCAAAGCCCGCCAAGTAACTCACACATCGCCAGCGCGCTCCATCCGCGGGCGCCGGCCAGACACAGGAAGCCAGGATGACCGACTCGCCCGTCTATACGCCCCCCGCGGTCTGGAGCTGGGACAAGGAGAGCGGCGGCCGGTTCGCCAAGATCAACCGCCCGATCGCCGGGCCGACCCATGACAAGGACCTGCCGGTCGGCCGCCATCCGCTGCAGCTCTATTCCCTGGCCACGCCCAACGGCGTGAAGGTCACCGTGATGCTCGAAGAGCTGCTGGCGCTCGGCCATCGCGGCGCGGAGTACGACGCCTGGCTGATCCGGATCGACGAGGGCGATCAGTTCGGCAGCGGCTTCGTGGCGGCCAATCCCAACTCCAAGATCCCGGCCCTGATGGATCACGGCGGCCCCGCGCCGATCCGGGTGTTCGAATCCGGCGCGATCCTGCTCTATCTGGCCGAGAAGTTCGGGGCCTTTTTGCCGGCCGAGGCCGGGCCGCGCGCCGAATGCCTGTCGTGGTTGTTCTGGCAGATGGGAGCCGCGCCCTATCTCGGCGGCGGTTTCGGCCACTTCTACGCCTACGCCCCGACCAAGATCGAATACGCCATCGACCGCTTCGCGATGGAGGTGAAGCGCCAGCTTGACGTGCTCGATCGGCGCCTGGCGCAAAGCAAGTACCTGGCGGGTCCCGACTATACGATCGCCGACATGGCCGTTTGGCCCTGGTATGGCGCCCTGGCCAAAGGCCTGGTCTATGAGGCGGGCGAATTCCTCCAGGTGCAAGACTACGCCAACGTGCAGCGCTGGACCAAGGCCATCGCTGGACGCCCGGCCGCGCGGCGCGGCCGCATGGTCAACCGGACCTTTGGCGAGCCCTCCGGCCAGTTGCATGAACGCCACGACGCCGCCGACTTCGAGACCCGCACCCAGGACAAGATCGCGCCCCCGGATTGAAGCGACAGGCGACCGGGCGTCCACCACCTCGGCCCGGCCTCAGCCCGGCCCGCCGCTCCCCTTCTCTCCCGTCATCATCCGGCGTCAGTCCCGATGATCCATGATCACCCGGTTCGGAACGGCCGCGCGGGCGCGGCCAACGCCTTTCGCGAGGGCGGGCTTGACACCGTTTCCCTTCACATGTCATATATTTCTGACACGTGATTGATGGAGCTTTTGTTGCCCCTCACCGGAGACCGTTTGCTGGCCACTTTGGCGGCGCTCGCCAATCCGCACAGGCTGCGGATCCTGGCGGCGCTGACCGTGGATGGGCGCAACTATGTCAGCCAGCTCGCGCGCGAGGTCGGCATCAGCCGCCCGTTGCTGCATCTCCACCTGCGGACGCTTCAAGAAGCCGGCCTCGTCACCAGCAAGCTCGAACTGTCCCGCGACGGCAAGGCGCTCAACTATTTCGAAGTCGCGGACTTCGATGTCGAACTCAACCCGTCGGCCATCGCCCAGGCCGCCAAGTCCATCACCGCTTCACCCGCCAAATCCGAACCCTGAAAGGAAAGAGAACATGTCCGATCACACATACTTTCTCACCATCTCCCTGGTGCTTGGCGCCATCCTGCTCGTCTTCGGGATGAAATACCTCTCGGCCGCCTATCAGGCCCGGTCGCGGGTCAAAGGCGAAGACGCATGGCGCGAACTCGCGGAAAAGGCCGTGAGCGCTCAGTCGAGGAACGCCGCCACGCTCTCCTCGATGGAATCCGAGCTTTCAACGATCGTGACGCGGCTGACCGCAGTCGAGAAGGTCCTCAAGGAAGTCGAATAACGTTCCCGCGATCGTCCCTCCCTGAACACGAAAGGCCAAATCCATGACCGCCGCATCCCAGGCCCATTTGCTCCGCGCTGACAATCGAAGAGAAGGCGGCGCCACGGCGGCCGAGGTGTCGACGTTCCGCCTATATGTGCTGAGAGCCCTCTGCCTCCTTATAGTCGTGGGATTGGCGTTCTATATCTGGCCCGGCCTGATCCACCATCCCATGAGCATGCGGGGTTCCACCTCCAGCCTGCTGGCGGGCGTGTCGGTTCTGGCGGCTTTGGGCATTCGTTATCCGCTGCGGATGCTGCCCTTGCTTCTCTTCGAACTGGTCTGGAAGTCGATCTGGCTGATCGCCGTTGCGTTCCCGCTGTGGGTCGCCCACCCATTGGACGCGGACACGATGGAGAGCGTCAGGGCCTGCCTGATGGGAGTCGTGCTGGTCCCCATCGCCGTACCCTGGCCCTACGTTCTGGCGAACTACGTGAAGAAACCTGGAGATCGATGGGGGTGAGGCGCGATAGCCGCCTTCCCCCCCGCCCTCAGTTCACCGTCGCGCGCCCGATTTCCAGGCCGTCCTGACCGGCGCCGACCTGGATCACCGCGCCGTCGGCGAGGTCGCCAGCCAGGAGCTTTCGGGCGATGGGGTCGATCAGCTCCTTCTGGATCACGCGCTTGAGCGGCCGGGCGCCGTAGACCGGGTCGTAGCCGCGTTCGCCGAGCCAATGTGAGGCGGCGGCGTCCAGCGCGATGGCCATGCGACGCCCTTCGAGGAGCTTTTCCACGCGCTGAAGCTGGATCTTGACGATCTCGCTCATCTGCTCGCGGCCCAGGCGCTTGAAGAGGATGATCTCGTCGATGCGGTTGAGGAACTCCGGGCGGAAGTGCCGGCGCACCACGTCCATCACCAGGGGGCGCACGGCCTCGGTCTGATCCCCCTCGCCCTGGGCGGCCAGGAATTCGGAGCCCAGGTTCGAGGTCATGATGATCAGGGTGTTGCGGAAATCCACCGTGCGGCCCTGGCCGTCGGTGAGGCGCCCGTCGTCCAGCACCTGCAGAAGCACGTTGAACACGTCCGGGTGGGCCTTTTCCACCTCGTCGAACAGCACCACCTGATAGGGCCGCCGGCGCACCGCCTCGGTCAGCGCGCCGCCCTCGTCATAGCCGACATAGCCCGGGGGCGCGCCGATCATCCGGCTGACCGAGTGCTTTTCCATGTATTCGCTCATGTCCAGGCGGGTGATCGCCGCCTCGTCGTCGAACAGGAATTCGGCCAGCGCCTTGGTGAGCTCGGTCTTGCCCACGCCCGTGGGCCCGAGGAACAGGAATGAGCCGATCGGGCGGCCGGGATCCTGCAGGCCGGCTCTCGCGCGGCGCACGGCGTCGGAGACCGATTCCAGCGCCTCCTCCTGGCCGACCACCCGGCCGCGCAGGGAGTCTTCCATGCGCAGGAGCTTTTCGCGCTCGCCCTCCAGCATCTTTTCCACCGGCACCCCGGTCCAGCGCGAGACCACCGAGGCGATCTGTTCGGCGTCGACCACTTCTGGGGTCAGGGCGTCCTGATCCTGTTCGCTCTCCTCCTCGGCCACACGCCTCTCGAGTGGCGGAAGCTCGCCATAGGCGATCTCGGAGGCGCGCTGCAGGTCGCCGCGGCGCTGGGCGGCGGCGAGCTCGGCGCGCAGGCGCTCGATCGCCTCGCGGGCCTGGGCCGCTTGGCCGACCTTGTCCTTTTCGGCGCGCCAGCGAGCGGTCATCTCGACGGACCGCGCCTCCAGGCCCTTCAGCTCCTCCTCCAGCTTCTCGAGGCGCTGGCGGGAGGCGGCGTCGTGTTCCTTGGTCAGGGCCTCGCGTTCGATCTTGAGCTGGACCGCGCGGCGGTCGATCTCGTCCAGCTCCTCGGGCTTGGAATCCACCGCCATGCGCACCCGGCTGGCCGCCTCGTCGACGAGGTCGATGGCCTTGTCGGGGAGAAATCGGTCGGTGATGTAGCGGTTGGAAAGGGTGGCGGCGGCGACGATCGCGGCGTCGGAGATGCGCACGCCGTGGTGGGCCTCGTACTTCTCCTTCAGGCCCCTGAGGATGGAGACGGTGTCTTCCACCGTCGGCTCGCCCACGAAGACCGGCTGAAAGCGCCGGGCCAGGGCGGCGTCCTTCTCGACGTTCTTGCGGTATTCGTCCAGGGTGGTCGCGCCCACGCAATGCAGTTCGCCGCGCGCCAGGGCGGGTTTCAGGAGGTTGGAGGCGTCCATGGCCCCTTCGGACTTGCCAGCCCCGACCAGGGTGTGCATCTCGTCGATAAAGAGGATGATCCCGCCCTCGGCGGCGGTGACTTCGCTGAGCACCGCCTTGAGGCGCTCCTCGAATTCGCCGCGGTATTTCGCCCCGGCGATGAGCGAGCCCATGTCCAGGGCCAGGAGCTGCTTGTCCTTCAGGGATTCGGGGACGTCGCCGTTGACGATGCGCTGGGCGAGGCCCTCGACGATGGCGGTCTTGCCGACCCCCGGCTCGCCGATCAGCACCGGGTTGTTCTTGGTTCGGCGGGCGAGGACCTGGATGGTCCGGCGGATCTCCTCGTCGCGACCGATCACCGGGTCGAGCTTGCCGTCCCGCGCCGCGGCGGTGAGGTCGCGGGCGTAGCGCTTGAGGGCGTCATAGCCCCCCTCGGCCGAGGCGCTGTCGGCGGTGCGGCCCTTGCGCAGGGTCTTGGCGGCCTCCTCCAGGCCGGCGGCATTGGCGCCGGCGGCGGCCAGGGCCTTGGCGGTCTCGCCGCCATCCTTGGCCAGCGCGATGAGCAGCCGCTCGGTGGTGACGAAGGCGTCGCCGGCGGCCTTGGCGCCCTCCTCGGCGGCGGCGAAGACCCGCGCGGCCTCCGGTTTCATATAGAGTTGGCCGCCCCCGCCCTCGACCTTGGGGGATTTGGCGAGCAGGGCCTCGGCCCCCTGGTCCGCCGCGTCGGGCCGGCCGCCGGCGCTCTGGATCAGGGCGCGGCTCAGGCCGTCCTTTTCCTCGAGCAGGACCTTCAGCAGATGCTCGGGGCCCAGGTGCTGGTGGCGGCGGGCCATGGCCAGGGACTGCGCCGACTGGATCGCCTGCTTGGCCCGGTCCGAATAAAGTTCGATATTCATCAAATCCCCTTGTCGACGCGATTTCGCCGGCCGACACACACGCGGGCGGCCCGTTCGCTGTGCGATGTAGGTGTGGCGCTAAAGCCACACAAGGGGCCGGAGCCTGCCCAGCGAAGCCCGGCCGGCTTGCCGCGCCCAGCACGATCGCCAGCTATGGAAGGGGCGGGGAAACCGGAACGTCGCGGGCCGCGTTGGACCATCGAAGCGGGCTGGCCGGACCCAGGGAGGAGGGGCAATGGCTTACAAACGACCCAGCGGCGTCCTGGCCCTCGGCTGGGCGTGCCTCGAGTCCGCCGTCCACGGCCGCACCGAACATCGACCGACGGACGCCGACTATCCGGACAGCGTCGTGCGCCGGATGAGCTTCTCCGCCGGCGGCGGGCTGGGCTGGCGGATTTCCGCGCTCACCACGCCGCGCGCCCGTGTCGCCCCGTGGAAGATCGTCGTGGTGCCCGGCGCGCCGTCCTGGGCCGAGTATTGGGCGCCGGTGCTGGCCGCCCTGCCTCAGGA